>NZ_JAXIOO010000007.1:0-121252 GCF_049311065.1 Arthrobacter sp. 7Tela_A1
GCGATATATCTGGTCATCGCGGGGCCCTGCCTTGGTCATGGGTGTTGGCAGGTAGTGGCATGGTAACGATCCTGTTTGCTGCCTGGTGGCGCCGTCCGCTGCCCGGAAGCACCGGGACAGCGAACGGCGCGCAGGGTTCTTACTTGCGTGCGATGTTGTAGTAGACAGGCACGCCGTTCCAGCCGGTTTCAACGTCGGTCACGTTGTTGCTCCAGCCGGTCTGGGCTACCTGGTACCACAGCGGGACTACCGGAAGATCCTCCAGCAGGACTTCCTGCGCCTGGTTGAAGAGAGCGGCGCCTTCTTCAGCCGTGGGAGCAGCAAGGCCCTGGGCCAGGAGGTCATCGAACGCCTGGTTCGAGTAGTCACCGTCGTTCGACCCGGCCCCGGTGGCGTACAGGGGACCAAGGAAGTTGTACAGCGACGGGTAGTCCGCCTGCCAGCCGGTGCGGATGGCTCCGCTGAGGGTCTTGGCGGTGGCGTCCGAGCGCAGCTCCTTGAAGGTGGAGTAGGCCTTGCCCTGGGCATCCACGCCAAGGACGTTCTTCAGGGAGTTGCAGACTGCGTCAACCCATTCCTTGTGGTCGCCGTCGGCGTTATAGCCGATGGTGAAGGCCTTGCCTTCGGGCCAGGGGGAGATGGCTTCGGCCTCATCCCACAGTTCCTTGGCACGCTCGGGGTTGTAAGCGAGCACCTCGGAGCCGGCCAGGTCCGTGTCAAAGCCCTCGATCACCGGTGCGGTGAAGTCGGCGGCAGGCTCCCGTGAGCCGGTGAAGATGACGTCGGCAATCTCCTGGCGGTTGATGGCCATGGAGATGGCCTGGCGCCGCAGTGCACCGGCTTCCCCGGAGAACTCGTCGAGGTACCCGGGGATGGTGATGGTCTGGTTCTGCGCCGTCGGCTTCTCCGAGTAGCGGCCCTCGCCGAGGTCGGACTTGAAGGTCTTCTGGGCAGCCGCTGGCATCTGGTCCAGGACGTCCAGGTTGTCCGCCTGAAGATCCGCGTACGCGGCGTCGTAGGAGGAGTAGAACTTGAACGTCACGCCGTCGTTCTGCGGAACCCGGGTGCCGGTGTAGTCGGGGTTGGCCACCAGCTCGATCTGGACCTCATGCTGCCAGGCGTCGTCCCCGGCCAGCATGTACGGGCCGTTGCCCACGGGGTTTTCACCAAAGGCTGCCGGGTCCTCGAGGGCTTCGGAAGGAAGCGGGTAGAAGGCCGTGTAGCCCAGGCGAAGCGGCCAGTCGGATTCAGGCTGGCTCAGTTCGACCGTGAAGGTCTTGTCATCCACCACCTTCAGGCCACTCATCGTGTCCACGGTGGCACCCTCGGCGCTTACCTCGTCATAGCCCTTGATGCTCTCGAAGAAGTAGGAGTTGAGCTGGGCGTTCTTCGCGGCTGCACCGAAGTTCCACGCATCTACGAAGGATGAGGCGGTCACGGGTTCACCGTTGGTGAAGGTCTTGCCGTCCTTCAGGGTGATGGTGTAATTCTGCGAGTCCGTCGTCTCGATGGACTCGGCGATTTCATTGACTGTCTTGCCGTCGGCGTCGTAGCTCACCAGACCTTCAAAGAGGAGGTCCATGATCCTGCCGCCGCCCACCTCGTTGGTGTTGGCGGGGAGCAGCGGATTCTGCGGCTCCGTGCCGTTGGCCGTAATGCTCGTGTTAGTCGCAGCGGAGTCCGGGGGCTCCGATCCTCCGCCGCAGGCTCCCAGTGCAAGGGCGGCAACCACCGCCACGCTGACAGCCTTGGAAAAGCGCTGTAAACGCATTACGTCTCCTGGATAGTTCAAAGAGGAAGCCGGTCACATGATTCCGGCGCTGATGTCCAGGCAGCCGCCGACGGGACGCTCGTCCCGGGCATTGCCGCAGACTTCAGCCAAAGTGTCTTGGTTTCGCACCGTTTTCCGGGCTAACCAAAAGGGGTGCACGCTTTCGCCGAACGCCCGCATCGCAGACGCAGAAAGCCTGTCACCCTCTATGGAAGTATAGCGAGGGAGACGCCAATATAACGATTCAAGAACGATGTCTAATGTGTCACGCCCTTGCGTGGATAAATCACACTTAAAGTGCAGAAAGGGCCCTCAGAGAGGACCCTTTCCGCTGAGACGCTGGCTCCTTTAGCGGCTATCCGCCGAGCCGGCAAGCAACTTTGCGCGCAGCTCGCGCCGTTCACGCTGCTTCTCCGGATCCGGCAGCGGGACAGCAGCAATCAGTCGCTGCGTGTACTCCTGCTGCGGGTTGCGGAGGATCTGGTCTCTGGTCCCCTGTTCCACAATCCGGCCGTTGCGCATCACACAGATGTGGTCCGCGAGAACATCAACGACGGCGAGGTCGTGGGTCACGAACAGGCAGGCGAAGCCAAGTTCGCGCTGCAGATTCTGGAACAGCTCCAGGACCTTGGCCTGCACCGAGACGTCCAGGGCCGACGTCGGCTCATCAGCGACCATCAGCTTCGGCTTCAGCGACAGTGCCCGGGCAATGCCCACGCGCTGTTTCTGTCCGCCGGAGAGTTCGTGCGGGTAGCGGTTCCGGTACGCGCGGGGCAGCTCCACCTGGTCCAGCAGTTCTTCGATGCGCTGCTGCAGGGCAGCACCCTTGGCCTCCCCCGCCAGGAACATCGGTTCACCGATGCTCTCACCGATCGGCAGGCGCGGGTTCAGCGAGGAGGACGGATCCTGGAAAACCATGCCCACCTGGCGGCGCAGTGTGTGCATGGCCTTGGAATTGGGCTTAAGTTCGGAAATGTCCGTTCCCACGACCCGCAGTTCGCCTTCGGCGACGGGCAGGAGCCCGACGGCGGCACGGCCGATGGTGGTCTTGCCCGAGCCGGACTCGCCCACCAGTCCCATGACCTGGCCGGGCAGGATCCGCAGGTTGGCGCCCTCCACGGCACGGAAGGCAGCTACCCGGCCCTGCTTGGGGTACTCGATGGCGACGTTCTCCAGGACCAGCACCGGTTCCCCGCCTGCCGCGTCCACTTTGGCGGCGGCATCGGTCCGGAGGCCGGAAAGCACTTCAGCTTCACGCCGGTGCAGTTCCTCCTGGTCAACGGATTCAAGCTCCACATTCGTTGCCGCTGCCAGCGCAGCTACGACGTCGACGTCCCCAGCTTCTTCCGAGCCCTGACCCAGGTGCGGCACGGATTCCAGCAGCGCCTGGGTGTAGGGGTGCTTCGGGTTCGCGAAGATCTCCTTGGCCGTACCGGTCTCGACGATCACGCCCTGGCGCATGACGGCGATTCGGTCTGCGAGGTCGGCCACCACGCCCATGTCATGAGTGATCAGCACGATTGCGGAGTCCAGCTTGTTCCGCAGGTTGCGCATCAGGTCAAGGATTTCGGCCTGGACCGTAACGTCCAAAGCGGTCGTGGGCTCGTCGGCAATGAGCAGCTTGGGATCGCAGGAAAGCGACTGGGCGATCATCGCCCGCTGCCGCTGCCCGCCGGAGAGCTGGTGCGGGTAGGACTTGAAGGCCTTCTCCGGGTCGGGAAGTTCCACCATCTCCAGCAGCTTCAGCGCCCGCTGTCTGGCCTCATCGGGAGAGATCTCGTTGTGCAGGCGGAGCGTCTCCACGATCTGGAACCCCACGGTGTACACGGGGTTCAGCGCCGTCATGGGTTCCTGGAAGATGACGGCGACCTCATTGCCGCGCACCTGACGAAGCTTGGCCTGGGAGAGTCCCAGCAGCGGCTGTCCGTCGAGCAGCACCTCACCGGTGACCCGTGAGTTGGGGGGCAGCAGCCCAAGCAGGGCCATGGAGCTGGCGCTCTTGCCCGAACCGGACTCGCCCACGATCGCCAGCACCTCGCCGGCGCTGACGTGATAGTTCAGGTCGATGGCGGCGGGGACCCATTCCTTGTCCACCCCGAAGTCCACGGAGAGGTTGCGGACCTCCAGTACCGGCGGGCGGCCGGTGCGGCTCGCTTCGTCTGTGCTTCCAATGAAGGTGTCAGTCATGGCTGTAGTTTCCTTCCGTCCAGGCACCGTGCCGGTCCCGGGTCAACGGGCCGATTACGAGGGCACTTGGAAATGCTGTAACGATGGGGGTATGCCGAACCCGCAGAGCGAGCCCGAGACCGAAGTTTTCCGACCGCGGACCACTAAGTGGTTCACGGGTATTGCCGTTGTCCTGACGGCGGCTGCCCTGGTTTCCGCTGCGGTGAGCTCGGGAGCTTCCGGCCTGCTGGCCACGGTTCCCCTGCTCCTCATCCCTGCGGTTGCAGCCTGGCTGTTCTGGTACCCCAGCGTCCGGGTCGGACGCGGCGGCGTAGCACTGCACAACCCGTTCCGGACCATTGAGGTTCCTTGGGCGGCCCTGATTCATGTGGACACCAAGTTCGCTCTGAAGATCGTCACTCCGAAGGGTTCCTACACGGCCTGGGCCGCCCCCGCTCCCGGCGTCTGGGGCACCCACCAGGGCAAACCCGAACACCTGCGCAACCTGCCCGGCACCACGTACGGGGTGGGCGGTTCGGTGCGTCCCGGGGACCTGAGCAACACGGACTCCGGCCAGGCCGCACGCATGGTCCGCGAACGCTGGGAGGCCTTGGTCAACGCCGGCCGGATCGATCCCGACCAGACCGATGCCGCCCGCGCCGCCGTGAGTATCAACTGGCGCTGGATCCTTGGCCTGGTACTTGCTGCCGTGGTGCTTTTCGCCCTGGCGGGGCTGGCCTAGGAAGGCCGGCCCCGCTTCGGCGGACAGCATTCCCACTAGTTGCCAGCCGTCTTGCTCTTGACCCTCTTGGCATTGAACTTCTTCTGCCGGGGATCAAAGGCATCGCGCAGGCCGTCACCAATGAAGTTGATGCACAGGCAGATGGCCACAATGAAGAGGCCAGGCCACCAGAACAGCCACGGGCGGGTCTGGAACGCTTCCTGGTTCTGGCTAATAAGCAGGCCCAGTGACGTATCCGGCGGCTGGACACCAAAGCCGATGTAGCTCAGCGACGTCTCCAGCAGGATGGCCGTTGACATCAGCAGCGTGGTGTTGACGATGATCACGCCGACGGCGTTGGGCAGGATGTGCTTGAAGATGATCCGGTTGTTGGAAGCACCGGCGATCCGGGCTGCATCCACGAACTCCCGTTCACGCAGCGAGAGGAACTCGCCTCGCACCAGCCGGGCCAGGGACGTCCAGGTAGCCAGGCCAAGGAAGATGCCCAGCAGGATGACGCCGATGCCCGCACCGACCAGGCGGTTGGCGATCTGGCCCAGAACGGCGGCCATCACGATGATCGGGATGATGATGACGACGTCGGTGAGGCGCATCAGGACTGCCTCGACCCAGCCGCGGAAGTAACCCGATACCGCTCCCACAACGGAGCCTACGACACAGGCGATCAGGCCGACCAGGAACATCACGATGATGGACTGCTGCGTGCCGCGCATGGTCATGGCGAACATGTCACGGCCGATGCGGTCCTGGCCGAACGGGTGCTCGCCCCAGTTGAAGATGCTGACGAACGTCGGCGCACCGCCGTTGATCTGCTCCGTGAACTGGCGGTGGTCGTACTTCCACCAGCCCGGGATGCCGGCGAAACCAATGGAGGTGAACGCCAGGATGCAGATCAGCGCGAAGACCACCAGCGAGATGATCGCAGCGGTGTTGTCGAGGAACCGGCGGCGGACAATCTGGCCCTGGGAAAGGCCCTTGGTGTTGGCCTTGGCCGATCCTTCGGGTTCGGTTCCGGGCGGGTTGGAGGGGGTTTCGGCGGAAAACGTCGTGCTCATGACTTCACCCTTACGCGCGGATCAAGGACGGAATAAACAAGGTCTGCCACCAGGTTGAACACCAGTGCCAGGATGCCGGTCACCAGGAAGAAGCCCATGATCGGGTTGGGGTCAACGCGTCCAAGTGCCTGCACGAACAGCTGGCCCATACCACTGAAGGCGAAGACCTGCTCGGTGATCACGGCACCGCCAATGAGGGCTCCGATATCGAAGGCAACAATGGTGGCCAGCGGAATCAGTGCGTTCCGGAAGGCGTGGCGCATGACGACGGTGCGTTCCGAGAGGCCCTTGGCGCGTGCCGTGCGGATGTAGTCCATGTTCATGATTTCCAGCATGGAGGCGCGCGAGTAACGGCTGTAGCTGGCCAGGGACGCCAGCAGCAGGGCGATTGTCGGAAGCAGCAGGTGAGTAAAGGTGTCCAGGCCGCCGATCCAGAAGTCGCCGTTCAGCCCCGGAGTGGCGGCACCCACCGTGGCGATCGGCCGCTCGCGGATCCGGGAGTTGTCCATGTACTGCGGCCACGCAAACATGAAGCGGTCCAGGATGATCAATCCGCCCACCAGGAGACCAGTGAGTGCGGCACCGCGCATGCTCTGGCCGCGGTCGTAGCCGCCCATGAAGTAGCCGACAGCGCAGCCGACGGCAATTGTGGCCAGTGCGAGCAGCAGGATCATGAACCAGGTAGCCGAGTTCAGCAGCGGCTGGAGGGCGTAGTAGGCAACGACCCCCAGAGCCACGGTGATCAGGGCCGAATACAGGGCCTTGCGGTTCTTCAGGCCTGCACTCAGCAGGGTGACGCCGTAGGCGATAGCCACGCCGGTGACCGCGATGACCGCGGGGCCCAGGCTCGGGGTGGAGAACCAGCCCGTGTTGCCGAGTACGAAGAGGATCCCGGCTGCCGCCGCGAACCCGGCGGCGAAGGCAATCCCCCGCCGTTTCAAGGAGCCGCCCGCGAAAATGACCCAGATGACGCCGCTGGCCAGTCCCACGGCCAGGACCACGCTCAGTGGCACCTGTGGGTCAGCTAAGAAGTTATTGAAGCCGATGGCACCGTACTCCTTGAGGAGGACGGCGAGCCAGAAGATCGGCAGGGAGAAGAAGAGGAACGCCATGAACGTGACGCTGTAGTCCAGGGAGCTGTACTGCCGCAGTGCGGTGATGATGCCAAGGGAGATGCCCACGATGATGGCCAGCAGGGTTGCTGTGGTCACCAAGAGAATCGTTGCCCCCATGGCCCGTGCCAGAGCTTCGGTGACGGGTTCGCCCTGGATGCTCTGGCCGAGGTCGCAGGTGGCGGCAAAAGGTGCCAGGCACTTTACGGCGCCGCCCAGCCAGTAGAAGTAGCGCAACGGCGGCGGAACGTCGAGGTTCAGGAGCTCCGTACGGGCCCTGATCAGTTCGTCACGGTTGGGAGCAGGGTTTTCGCGGAGGTCGTGCAACGGGTCGCCTGACGCCGCTGTCAGGAGATAGACCAGGAACGATGCCCCGAACAGGATTAGCACGGCGGTCAGGAGCCGCCGGACGATGTAGGTAACCATAAAGTGTCAGCCTCATTAGAACGGTCCGGGGGTTCTCCCGGCACTCGCAGAAGTGTAGTGCAGGTCATAGTTGCTGGGAATTTGGTTAATCCCAATCACTTGTCTGGAAGGCGCTTGCAGGGAAAGACAAGGCGCCGGGACCGTTGAAGGCCCCGGCGCCTTGCGGGTTAGTGCTTAACCGTTAGGGAAAGCGCTTAGTCCAGAACTTCCCATTCCCAGAAGTTCCACCAGACACCGGTCTGGTTCGGCATGTAGGAATCGATGCCGCCGATGCTGTCGCTGTGCGCGTCAACACCGGGAGACTGGAACAGCGGCAGTCCGTAGGAGGACTCCCAGATCAGCTTGTCGATCTGGATCTGCAGTTCTTCCTGCTTTGCAACGTCCGTCTCGACGATGAGCTCGTCCATGAGAGCGTCGGCTTCAGGGCTGGAGAAGCCGTTGTAGTTCGACGCAGCGCCGGTCTTGAAGATCTGGGGAACGCCGGTCACGCCGACTCCCGTGTTGATCCAGCCGAAAATGGAGGCATCGTAGGTGCCGGTACCCAGGGCCGAGCCCCAGTCAGAGGCACCCAGGCCGCCGTCGACGACCTTGAAGCCGGCTTCGGAGGCAGACTGCGCGATCAGCGTGTAGGCGTCTGCACGGTTGGGGTTGTCCTTGTTGTACATGATGCGTACTTCAGGGGTGGCACCGGCAAGCAGTTCCTTGGCGCCTTCAATGTCAACCTCGGCGAATTCGGAGGAGCCGTTGTTCGCAGCAGCCTCTTCGTAGGCGGACTGGTCAGCCAGGAAGATCTCGGAATCCAGCGGAGCTGCATCCGGGTTGAGCTTCTTGATGATCGAGTCAACGATCGCCTGGCGCGGGATGACCTTCATGAAAGCCGTACGGACGTTCTGGTCAGCGAAGACGCCGCTGTAGTTCAGGTCAACGTGATCGTAGGAGAGCTCGTTGCCCGAGTTGATGGTGACGCCTTCAATGGCTTCGAGCTGCTCGACGGTGTCGGCCGAAGCCTGCGGAGCAATAATGTCCACTTCACCGTTCTTGAGTGCCTGCACCTGTGCCGGTGCCTCGCCGATGTAGCGGACGACGATCTCATCGACCTTGGGCTCCGGACCCCAGGCGTAGTCCTCGTTGCGGGTCAGCGTCATCGAGTTCTCGGGATCGATTTCCGAGACGATGAACGGACCGTTGGAGAGGTACAGGGACGGATCGGAAGGCAGTGACTTGGTGTCGAAGCCGGTGTTCCAGAAGTCGGCAACAGCCTTCAGCTCCTCGTTCACCGGAGCCGGGTTTGCCGGGTCGCCTGCAGGCGTGTTCTGGATCAGTTCGATCAGCGCATCGCCGTCGGCCAGTCCGGCCTTTTCCGCAACAACGTGTGCCGGGGTGCTGACGCCGCCGTCGGACATGAGGCCGAACGCGACTTCCCAGTCAGCGAAAGGCTTGGAGTAGGTCATCGTGATGGACCGTCCGTCGTCACCGACTTCGGGGACATCGGTCAGTGCCAGACCCGAGGTGTCGCCTGCGTAGTCGAAGTACGTGGTACCGGAAACGGTCTCGCCTTCTTCATTCGTCGTGGCGTCATTGAAGTGGCCGGAGTTGACGGCCCACATCAGCATCAGGTCGTCTGCATCGACGGGCTCGCCGTCGGACCAGTTAACGCCCTCGTTGACCGTGTACTTAACCTGCAGCGGGTCGTCCGAAACCTTCTCGTAGGTGCCGAATTCTTCCTGCGGCACAACTTCGAGATCATCGTTGATGTAGTTGAACCCGGAATGCGTGGCGTACGCAATCTTGCCGTTGATGTCCACGTTGCCGTTCGCAGTGTTGCTGTTGAACGAGCTGAAGGCGTTAACCTCCACAACGCGGACAGAACCGCCGGTGCTCTCGCTGTCAGTTGACCCCTCGTCGGTGGTCCCCTGGTTGGCAGCGCAGGCACTCAGTGCGAGCGCAGCAGCTGCTGCAACACCCACTGCTTTGGAAATACGTCCAAAACGCATTCCGCCTCCTATTTCTTAGTGCGATTTGTATCCGGCAGGGTTTGCCGGATCTGCGGACGGCAGCTGTGAGCGTGCCTGGTCGCATATGTGTAAGAGAGTAAACCGCGATTAGCTACTGGTCCGTAACTTGGTTCCCGCCACGGCGTGGTTGTTACACCATTGCAACCTGAAATTGATCGTTACGGACTGTGCTCTGGCGCACAGCGATTTTCTGGTCTAGTCTTCCCGCTTTCAGCCGACGGAGGTCACTCCGGACGGCGGCGGTCCATGCACGGCCTCATCTGACACATCCACGGGCTCCCGTGCCTGCACGGTCATGGGAGGTAGGCTTCCAGCCAGTCACAGTCCCACCCGGCCCAGCCCGCTGGCATTGTGTTGAGGTCCGGCCCGCGACCTGATTCACGGGCGGGGATTGAAAGGCGAAAGAGGACCCATGGGGGAAATAGACGGACGCGACGTTGTGTCCACACGGATCAGCATCTTCAACCTGGATCCAATCGAACAATCCAAGCTTTGGCTGCAGCTCGGACCTGTCGAGGCCAAACGGGTACTTGTCGGAGTACTGCGAACAGCGCTTCTGTTCGGCGGCACGGTAGTAGTCGACCGTAACCAGGTGCTGGAAGGCGTTTTCTTCGTCGCCATGTCTCCGGACCGTCTCGCTTGGCATCTAGGACTTGAGCCCGGAGCCCCGCTTCCTATTGAAGTGCAGCTGCTTCCCGGAACCGCCGCAGCGGAGGTCTCCCCCGGACCGTGGCGCCTGGCTGACGGACGGCGGAGCTGGGGAGTAGATGCTGAACTCGTATCAGCCATCGAGGCAAATCACGCTGCCGTCCGCGATGATCCCCACCGGGTTTCGTCCCCGATCATTGCCTTGACCGGAGGAATGTATGAACGCGCCGCCGTCGCGGACCCGAGCGCGCACTCTTCCTCCGGCGGAGTCAAGACGGAGGCGTGGAACATCTCGGATCCAGTGGTCATGCCGCAGATCCTGTGGAATGAGCAGGACCGGGAGGTGGCCCGGTCTCTTCGGGAGACCGGCCGCAGCGCCTGGACGGAGGCCATGCTGTGCGGGCGGGTCGCGGTGCGTGACAGCAAGGGCCTCACACCCAACCCGCTGGGTCCGGAGCTCGCTGCGGAGCTTCCCCCGAATCAGGCCGGGCTGCCCGTGGTTGATCAGCTCGTCAAGGCGCTCGTGAACCTGGAATACGCGCAGGAAGCTCAGCGCGCGGCCACCAGCAAGTGCCTGGTTGAGCATCCCGGCGATGAATCGCCCTGCGACCGGGCCCACGCAACAACCCGGTCCCTCGTCACCAGATGGCTCGACGGAGAGCACGTGGCGTTGCTTGATCCGCCCCGGTTACCCGAGCCCCTGCGGAGCGGCGACCTCGCCGTGCATCGCAGCGCTGCACTCGGCTGGTGGACGCAGGCCTACAACCGTGCCATCTGCAGCAGGGACAAGCTCCGGCTTCTCACGATCTACAACGCACTGCCTTCTCCCTCGGGGGTTCTGGGGGACGGTGCAGCTGCAGCGGAACTTGCTTGGGGACTGCGCCGCCCGCCGGAGACGATCAGGTCGAAACTGCGGGGTCGCCGCCGGCGTGGCCGTGTACCCGGTGCGACCGCAGCTTCGAGCACGCTGCCGATAGGCGGAGACGTCGTTGCGCGCCTGGCAGGCTTCACACCCGCAGAGTATTCCCGGCTCCAGGCGTTCGACGCCGTTGGTTCCGCAGAATTGCTGCGGAACCCCGGGCGCCGGTCGCTTTTCGACCTGGTCGTGGCAATCGATGAAATCGCCGGGGACACAACATCCAGATCGCGCCGCATGAGGTCCACAGCCGTGCGGGGCAGCATTGTGACGATAGGGGGACTGGCCGTCGTGCTTTATGAAAACGGGTTCATTGCGCTTTCCGGCCAGGTGTGGGCTGTCATCGCTTTCATTGCGGCTGCACTCTTCTCCGCACCTTGGTCAGACCTCGGCACGCTGCGCCGCATGTCCGGATCGCAGCTGCAGTCCACCCTGAGGTTCCAGGAATGACGGCGCCAAGCCCGTGGCGGGATGTCTGGGTATCTCCCGGCGAAAGGCTCCGGGTCCAGGCCCGCGACGAGGAAGACTGGACCCGCCACAGATTCCTGTCGAATTCCGAGGGGGACGGGGCCGTCGCCGTTGTCCTCGACGGAACACAGGTGTTGTTTATTGATGCCGAGCGTCCGGTCATCGGCCGCACACTGCGCGAGCTGCCCCGTGGACAGGCAGATGCAGCCGACTCATCCCCTACGGTCACAGCAGAACGTGAACTCCTGGAAGAGACGGGGCTGACGGCTTTGGACTCCACCTTGCTTGGGCAGATCTGGGCTGAAAGCGGACTCTGCGCCGACGCGGTCAACGTCGTCCTCATCCGGGTGGACCGCCGGCGCGAGCAATCGCCCGCGGAATACTCCGCTATGCACTGGATAGAGCGCGAACGCCTCAGCCAGGAAATAGCGTCCGGCCGGATCCGCGACGGCATCACGATCTCGGCGCTCGCTTTGGTCTGGGCACAGGGGGCCTTCGGGCCCTCTACGGCGAGTGGCTGATAGCTGCTGCGGATAAAGTGGGGACTATTCGAGGCCCCCGAGCAGTTAGAGGATTCAATGAAAATCACGATTATTGGCGGGTCCAAGGGCACCGGTGCACAACTGGCGGCCCAGGCGCGCAAGGCAGGCCATGAGGTCACTGTCCTCTCCCGCAGCGGCAACGCGCCTGAAGGCATCCATGTCGTCCGCGGCGACGCAACCGACCCGGCAGTTGCCGGCCAGGCGGTGGCCGGCGCCGACGCCGTCGTAATCACCGTGGGCGGAGCCAAGGGTGTCCCGAATCAGCGCGCCGCAGTCACCAGGGCCGTCATCGAGGCTATGAAGAAGGAGGATGTGCAGCGGCTGATGGTGCAGTCCTCCCTGGGTGCCGGGGATTCCGGATCACAGATGCCGGCCCCGCTGCGCATGGCCATGAAGGTTGCCCTGGCCAAGCCGCTCGCCGACCATAACGAGCAGGAAGCCGCCATCCAGAGTTCCGGCCTGGACTGGACAATCGTCCGGCCAACCGGACTCACGGACAAGGATCCAATCGGGTCCTGGCAGGCGCTTCAGACGTCGGAGCCCGGCACGCTGCGCGGCTCGATTCCCCGCGCGGACTTGGCTGCCTGCATGCTTGGGCTGCTTGACGACCCTGCCTCTATCGGCAAGGCAGTAGGCGTCAGCAGCTAATTCCCTGCTTGTCACCGCGCCGCAGCACTGGTTCGATAGCGGCGTGGAGACTAGATGGATTAGCCCGGCCTTGTTGGGAATCCAGTCAGCCTTTCAAACTGGTTTGGCTGCGGGAGCGCCCTGGGGCAGGGTCTCCTATGGAGGCAAGTACGACGCGCGGCTGCCGGACCGGGTGCGTCTGGCCAGCGGTGCGGCGGCACTGGTCTATGCGGCGGGCGCTGCTGCTCTTTGGGCCCGCCGCACTCCTCCGGGCCTGAAGCGTGCCGTCTACCTTGGCTGCACCGGCGTCGCGGTTCTGGGGACGGTAACTAATGCGATCTCCCCGTCCCGTCCGGAGAAACTCTGGAGCCTGTGGTCGCTGGGACTGGGCGCCGCTGCGTGGCACGAGCTGCGCCGGTCCCGCCGGGCCCGGCCCGGCACTTCCTCAGGCGGCTTGGAGGGCTGAGGCTTTCCTGGCCCGTGCGGCCTTGAGCTTCGGCGCGGCGAACCACAGTACGATCCCCGCGAGGACCCACACGGCCAGGGTCAGCGCGGCACCGGCTCCGCCTGCGCCGTCGAAATAGGCAACGGCACGCACCAGGGTGCCCGCCGCGCCCGGCGGCAGAAGCTGCCCAATCAGGGCGACGCCGGCCGGGAGCCACTGGGCGCTGGTGGCGATGCCGGCGAACGGGTTGCCCACAAACATCATGGACATGGCCGCAATGGTGAAGCCCTTGGTGCCGAAGCATTCGTTGAGTCCGGCTAGCGGCAGCGCCAGTGCAGCGATGCCGAGGGCGACGCTGGCGGCGACCGGAACCAGGGGTCCTTCAATGCTGCCGAACAGGTACTTCAGGACCGCAGCAACGACGAACCCGCCCGCTACCGAAAATCCGGTGAGCCCGGCGAAGATCCACCAGCGCTTCCCGGCCAGCATGGACCGGAAGGCCACGGCCGGCACGATGCCGCCGAAGACCAGCGGGAAGGCCAGCCCGCCAATGCCGACGCCCGTCGGGTCGGCTGCGGGAAGCGGAACAACGTCAACGGTGTCTGCTGTCTGTCCCATACTGCCGGCCATCGTGGCGCCGGCGCTGCTGACGGTGGCGGAGACAGCGGTTGAGCCGGCGCTCGCGACGTACACCCGCAGGTCTTCGGGATCGGAGAAGTCGAACCCGCCCACTATCTCCCGGTCCCGGATTCCCTGCTGCAGGTCATCGGCACTCTGGTACGGCTGAAGCAGGAAGGCACCGGGCTGCTGGGCATCCAATGCCGCGGAGACCCGTCCCGAATCTTCCTGCGTTCCTACGATGCCCAGGCCCAGATCCCGCGGTCCGGAAAGAATCGAGGGCGAGATGAAGAGCATCAGGAGCGCCAGCAGGACAACCGAGAGTCCGACGGTGAGGCCTGCCCAGATGGCTGCGTGCTTGCGGTGGCTTCCGGCTTCCGGGGTGGAGGTGGTCATGGGACTTCTTTCTTAGCGGAGGAATTTCCTCCGTTTTCACCGGATGATATTCCTCCGGTTTAGACTGAAGGTCAAATCTAAGGAGTTCGGATGAGGGCTGACGCTGCACGCCGGAGGCAGAACATCATCACGCACGCCAAGCACGTTTTTGCCCAGCGGGGCGGCGACGTCGCGCTGGAAGCGGTAGCCGCGGCCAGCGGCGTCGGCATCGCCACCCTGTACCGGAATTTCCCGTCCCGCGACGACCTTGTCCGGGCGGTGGTCCAGGACACGGTGGAGCAGATCATCCAGGCTGTGGACGGGGCAAGGGTCGCGTTGGATGCTGATCCCGACGCAGCGTGGGAGGACCTGCTGTCCAGCCTGACGGCGATGGAGCTGGGGGCACTCACGGACGGGCTCGCCCTGCAGGCCGGGGCTGCCCAAACCCTGGAAGCCACTCCCCTTGCACAGGTCCAGCAGCCCGCTGTGGAGGCCCTGAACGTGGTACTTGCCGAGCTCAAGGTCCGCGGTGCCGTCCGGGAATCCCTCACCGCGCTGGACGTGATCGTCGCCGTGGCGACCATCACCCGACCGCAGGTCTCCCCCATCCGCGGAGCAGCACCCGGCGTGCCGGAACAGTTGGCCGAGGCGTACCTGCTGTGGAGCCGCGGTTAGCTGGTTGAGCACGGGGCCCAGGCGCGTGGCCTGCTAGAATTGATGCGGCCTCAGGCCACCACGGCATCGATGACACGACACGCGGGGCACTTCAAAAAGTACCTTCTGACACGGCACGGTCGATCGCCTCCACACCGCCGACTGTCAGGAGACTCTATGGCGCCCTCTTCAATTTCCCGTCCGAATGTCAAGGATCGTGCAGGCGGGATGATCGCGGTCGCTGCGGCCGCTGCGTTCCTCGCCACCTTCAACGAGACGTTCCTCAACGTAGCCTTCACGCCGATCATGCAGGACTTCGGCGTCGAGGTCAGCACCGTTCAGTGGCTAACCACCGGCTACCTGCTCGTCGCCGCTGTGTTCGTTCCTGTAGCCAACGTCCTGTACCACCGGTTCCCCACCCGGCCGCTGTTCGTCGCCGTCGTCGCGATCATGGTCCTGGGTTCTGTGGTGGGCGCCCTGGCCCCCAGTTTCGAAGTCCTGCTGATCGCACGTCTGCTGCAGGCCATCGGGACCGGCCTGCTCACCCCCATCGGCATGAACATCACGCTGGCGGTGTCCCCGCGCGAGAAGCTTGGCCTCAACATGGGCATCATGGCTGCCATGACCACGCTCGGCCCGTCGCTGGCGATCGTTCTCTCCGGCGCCATTCTGACCGTCGCCCCCTGGACCACATTGATGTGGGTCTTCGGAGGCCTCACCCTCGCGGTGCTGCTCGCCGGTGCGATTGTCCTGCGGAACGTCACCGAGCTGGGCCGGCCGGTTCTGGACATCCTGTCCTTCATCCTCGTTGCTGTCGGCCTCGTCGGCATCCTCTACGGCGTCTCTGGCGCATTCGAGGGATCTGCCCTCTACGCAGGTGTTGCCGGCGTCGTTGGCCTGCTCGCCATGTGGCTGTTCATTCTCCGCCAGCGCCGCATCGAGAATCCGCTGCTCGACCTGCGCCCGTTCTCCAGCGCACCTTTTGTGTTCGGTGTGCTGATGACCATGCTCGGCCTGGTCTTTGTCTTCGCCATGAACGTGGTCATCCCCCTGTTCCTGCAGGGTGCTCTCGAGATGCCGCCGCTGGGTGCTTCGCTGACCCTAGCACCGGGCATCCTGCTGACCGTGGGGATGGGGCCGATCGCCGGCCGCCTCTTCGACCGCCACGGCGGCCGCTGGTCGATTCCCCTCGGATTCCTTGTCATGGCAATCTTCGTGACGCTCGTCGGGGTCGCTGCCGGACAGGGCTCGGTCTGGATCTTCGGACTGCTCTACGTCCCGGCAGTGCTGGCAACGGCATTCGTCGTCGGGCCGTCCCAGACGTTTGCGCTGGCCAATCTGGACCGCGAGACCAGCCCGCACGGCGTCACGGTGGTTTCAACCAGCTTCCAGATCGCCGGCTGCGTGGGCACCTCGCTGGCTACCGGAATCTACGGCGCCGTCATTGCGTCCAACATCGAGTCCGGGAGCAGTGAAGGTGATTCCCTGCTGGCCGGTTTCCACGGCTCCGTCGCCCTGGTGGTTGCCACGTCGCTCCTCGGTATTCTCCTCGCGTTCCTGGCCTACCGTTCGGTGCGCTCGCGCCGCACCGCGGAGAACGAACAGGCTCCGGCAGACACCGTCCAGTCGATCATGAAGTCCGACGTCTACGCTCTGTCCTCCGACGCGAGCGTGCTTGATGCCCTGCAGACCTTCGCCGAGCGCGGCATCTCGGGTGCACCGGTCCTCAATGCGGACGGCACGCTGGCAGGTTTCCTGTCCGACGGCGATGTGCTGCGCTACCTCTCCGCGACCCATCCGTCCTCGACGTCGATCTACTCCTACGCGATCGGCGCTGCGGACGATCTGGAACAGGCAATGTCCGATCTCGCGAACCTGAACATCATGCGGCTCGCAACGCACGACGTCGTCACTCTCGACGCCGGCGCATCGGTCAGTGACGCTGTGGCTGCACTGTCGGACGCACGGCTCAAGAAGGTGCCGGTTGTCAACGGGGACGATTCCCGTCCCATCGGTATCGTGAGCCGGTCGGCAGTCAACCGGCTGGCGATTGCCACCTACCTGCGTTCTCGCAGTGAGGCTGACGTCCGTACGCCGGTGTAGTCCCGCAGTCGTTACCCAGCAGCAGGCCGGACCCACTGCGGGTCCGGCCTGCTGTTTTATGTATTAAGTCCGGTGAGGGCTTCGGTGTCAGTGGCTGGGGACAGGCCATGGGATGTAATCGCTCCGGTCTTGCCAGGATCCATGTTCGGAGAGCGGCCGAAAGCGCAGCGTGGTGAATTCGTGGTGGAAGTCCCGGCGTTCGCGCTCGGTCATCGCTTCGGTATGGCGTCGTGCCGCTTCCCCGGCATCCCTCCCGGAAACCATGCCGGTCATGGCCCGGGTGCTGGTCCAGATGGAGAAGGTTGAAACTGTCCGTGGCAGACGGATACCTGCCATGGCCAGGCTCGCTTCGGGGTGGTCCCGGATCTGGGTTTCCACGGGACGACCCCAGTGGATGAAGCGGGGCAGTTCCGGCAGGCGCAGGCGGGCCAGGGTCACGGCCACTACCGGCTCGTGGGGGTTGGCTGATTCTGCGGATTCCGGCAGCCCGGAGAACTCGCTGACTTTCCCCCAGCGGCGCAGGAACTGCATCCGGACGTGCCAGCCCTGGTCCAGTTTCCTGCCAAACGGATGCCCGGTGAGGAAGTCCGTCAGCGACCGTTCGTCTTCCCAGTGCGCGAACACGGCCGTGCGCTTCAGCTGCATCCTGCGCGGTGAAACTATCGGCGCTCCCAGCTCCATGCCTGCGAACACTTCGGCGTGAACCAGGCGGGGGGCTTTGAGCGGCCGCAGCAGAGCACCCGCGGCAGCGAGCGGCGACAGAGCGGCAAGATGGAACGAGTAGATGCTCATAGTGCCCGCGCCAAGTGTTTCCCCATCCCCTGATCCTTGCCGGGCGCCGCGGCACGCGTCAAATAACTGCCGCAGCTCAGCCTGCCCGGCGGTAGTGCACGGAGAGCGCACCGTTGCTCATTGGCTCGGCTGAAATCAGCTCCAGGCGGCGAGCGCCGTCGAGCAGACCTCCGTAGAGGGTGGGGCCATGCCCGGTGATCATCGGGTGGACCAGGAACCTGTACTCGTCGATGAGGTCCAGCCGGTCCAGCGCTGACGCGAGCTTGCCGCTGCCGAGGAGCACGCCGTCGGGCGTCTGGTCCTTGAGCTCCTGCACCGCGGTGCGCAGGTCGCCTTCGAGGCGGTGGCTGTTGTTCCACGGGAAATCGCTGCGCGTTGCGGACACTACGTACTTGGGTTTGTCCTCCAGCGTGAGCGCCCAATCGCGGATCGCCGCAGGCGCCTCGACCTCGCCGCGGGCAACGAGCGGCCAGTAACTCTCCATCAACTCGTACGTGGTGCGGCCCCAGAGCATGGCACCGCTCTCATCCAGCAGGCGGGTGTAATGCGTGTGGGTCTCGTCGTCGGCGATCCCCTCCTGGTGGTCCACGCAGCCATCCAAGGTCACGTTGTAGCTGAAGGTCAGAGCGCCCATAGGGTGATTCTCCGGCGGTCGGCTCCCGCGTGCAATCCGTTTAGGCAATCAACCGGCCCAGTCGCGGCGCGAAGGCCACTCATTCGTGGGAGGAGGGGCAGCCCGCCGCCGACGGCGTTTCGTTCCGTAACGACGCCGGCGGAGGGCGTTACCCGTCCTAGTCGAGAACTGAGCGGACGATCTCAGCGATGCGCTTCTCCGTCTCGGCGTCGATGGTTTCGAAGTACCAGGCGGCAGGCATGAGAGTGCCGTCCGACCCGCCGGCTGGCCGGAACCGTGCCTTCTCCGTGACTGCCAGGTTCAGGCGTTCATCGTTGCGCAGGGTCAGCAGCGCCGGGGAACCCGCGGATGTGGCATACGCGGGCATGCCGTACCAGATGCGCGGTTTGAGCCCCGGCGCCGCGTCCATGATGACGTCATGGACCTGCTGCATTAGTCCGCGCTGCGGCTCATGCATGCCCGCGATCTTATCCACCACCTGGGCCAGGTTTTTCTCGTCTTTCGATGACATTTCGCGTCCTCTCGTCAGCCGATGCCTCGGCATCGGCGCAATGAAGCTGGCGCATTAGTGCGCCGCACTCCATCGGGACGTGTCCTGGGAAGCCAGGCCTCTCCGCGATGATTCACGTGGTCTTCACGTGGAAGCGCATTCGGTGGCAGCGCCACCGGCAACAGGATAACTCTGCCCCTGCGCGGAAGCCACCGGTTGTTCCTCCTGATTCCCACCCGATGACGAGCTTTCGGGCGGGAATAGGTGGACTCGGCGGCGGGTTCCATCTTCGCCGGGGAATTGCCGGTCCCGACTGCAAGGAGAGAACGCACATGGCACGAGTAGTTATCTTCGGCGGAACCGGCTACGCGGGCGGACACATTGCCCGCGAGGCAGCTTCCCGCGGGCACGAAGTGATCTCCTACTCCCGCAATGCACCGGAACAGCCGCTGCACGGAGTCGAATACCGCACGGTGTCGCTGGCCTCCCCGGAAGTGCCCGCCGCGGCAGCCGCCGACGCCGATGTCCTCGTTGTGGCAGTGCACGGAGCCGACGTCGACGGTGCTCCGCTCACTACGTATGTGCCGGCGCTGATCGAAGCCGCACGCACTAACGGTGCACGCCTTGCCTTCGTTGGCGGTGCCGGCTCCTCACTGGTCGCGGAAGGCGGTCCGAGGCTGGTCGACACACCGAACTTCCTCGATGACTGGAAACCCGAAGCCCTGGCGCACGCCGAAGTACTCGAGGCGCTGAGGCAGGCACCAGAGGACCTCGACTGGTTCTATGTCAGCCCCGCAGCTCTCTTTGGTGTCTTCGCTCCCGGCGAGGCCACCGGTTCCTACCGGACAGGCGGCGACGTCCTGGTGGCCAAAGACGACGGCTCCTCGGAGATCTCAGGTGCCGACTTCGCGCTTGCCTTCGTCGACGAGATCGAGAACCACGCGCATCCTCGCCAGAGGTTCACTGTCGGCCACTAACAGCACGTTCGACCCCGGCTAGGGCAGCCACTCCACACGCAAAAAGGCCCGGGATGCAAGCAGCATCCCGGGCCTTTCTCAAGCAATCGCCTAAAACCTAGACGTTAAACCTAAACAACACCACATGCCGTCACAGAATAACGTCTGCGGGTGTCGCTCAATCCAATGCCCCGACTACCGCTACTCAGTGGGGAACAATTGCGGCTGGTCTGCCGGGACGGCGCTCTGGAATTGGGTCCGGACGTCGCGGAGTCGTCTTCCGTCGCCCACAGCCCAGAAATACCAGCCGTTCGTCGCCTTCTTCCGGAGCGCCTTCGCAGCGGCGGACGGCGACGTGTACCGCTTGCCGTCCAAATCAATGGCTCCGTCAGGCATTAGTACGGCTTGTTTGCCCTTGAAGTCTCGGTGAGTCGCCACCAATGAGTCTCCTCCTTTGAGGAGCCCAGCTTCGATCAAGTGTTTAAGCTCGACCCAGTCGGACGCCTTCGTCTGAGGATCTACGACCTTACCGTGATGGCCTTTGGGGACAGGCCATATTTCGAGGACGGCATTGACCAGTTCAGAGGTTCGGTCGTCAATGCCCTCCTCGTCCCAGGCGTGGTGCTCGGTCTTCCCGACGACCCGACCGGTGAGTGTGATCGTGTTGTGCCGGAGGAGGGCGGCGCGCTTGGCTGGCCACGGCCCATTCGAAATCTTCGAGTTCAGGGACTTCGTCAGAAGGGTCAGGTTCCCCAAACGGTGCACCCTTGCCTGGCGTTCCTCTGCTGCCTCCGGTGTCTCCACAGGCCAGGTGTCAGACCATTTCCTCGGCAGGAGATGCTCAATAGGGTAATTCTTCCGCTCAACCTGTGGCTGGCGAGTTTCGGCGCGATAGTGATCCTCAATGGCTTCAAGGAACATGCGTAACCGCCCTCGTGGGTAGCGTGAGTAGGCTGCCTCCGTGGTTAGGGTCTGCCGGACCTCCTCATCTCCTGGCCAGTAGGTGCTCGTCACATTCAGCCGAGCCAGATGACCGATCACTCGATCACCTATTTCATCGGTGGGTGCGTCTGTGTTGGCCGCGATGATATCGGCGATGATGCGGCCTAAATCGCTCCCGGCTAGGCGGAGCATCTGACGACGGTACAACCAACTCTCGGCGGCTTGGACGATTTGATTAATGGCCTCCACGGGGAGGTTCCTGCCAGGTTCATACAACCAAACAAGCAGTGGCTTCAGGACCTCAACACCACTGGCACGCATTCGGTAAAAGGCCATCCCAGCAGCGTCGAGTGACCCACTGGGTTGCGCGGCGGCCTCAGTCCACGACTGATATTGCTGGGCTTGATGCTTGATCACCGGCAGCAGGTCTGCCATCTTCGTGCCCGACTCCAGTTCGACCCATGATTTGAAACGGTTGAAGGTTGCCTGTGGGCTGACTTCTTCGCCGGTCCTAGACACCAACCACTGATTGAGAAAGAGGGAACTTCGGCTGACCAGGTTTCGGCCGACGCTCACTTCTCGCATCCAAAACTTGGTCTCGAAGGGCCAGTCCTCGCGGTAGGCCCTAGATGTGTCACCACCCTCAGCCTCGAGGCGTTGGAAATACAAGATTTCGCACCAAATCGGCTGCCGTCAAAGGGGTCCCGCGCGCGTTGAGAGTCTCGAAGATCTCTTGTGAATTCTCTGCCGCGTCCAGTTCGATTGAGACGAGTTGCAGTCCGTCCAGGAGGACGTTGGTGAGTTCGTTCGCTTTAGTCGTGTACTCCGCGGTGCCCGGAGCCCCCAGCCATCGCTCCACGACGGTCGAGAAGTAGCGGTGGGCCGCAACGATCTGGGAGTCCTCGTGTGCAAGCTCTTCGTAGTAAATGGGCGGCTTTGCGGTCAAAACCTCGACGAAGGCCTCCTTGTCCTTATTCAGGTGTCGAAGTTTGAGAGGGCTAGCACCGTCAATCACGTACTTCTCGGAGTTGTGGGTCAAGTCTTCGAGTTGGCTGGCGAGCTTCGGGTGGTCAGCCTGTGAGAGCAGAGAGCCTGTCACAGCAGCCAAGACTTGCAGGGTGGTCAGCCGCTGCTGCCCGTCAATCACATTCCAGGTCATCAGTCGTTTGCTCTGCGCCTCATGTGATTGGATCACAACGGCTCCAAGAAAGTGCGTGGGATTTAGGTGCGGCTCAGCGATCCGAATCTCCGCAATGCGACGGATGTCCTTCCACATCGGCTCCCACTGCTCGGCCTCCTTCCAGACGTAGGGGCGCTGGAACAGAGGGATCACGAAGTACTGAGGCAGGTTGAATAGCTGCAGCGGCGTCCGCTTGAAAGTCTCCACCCGCCCAAACCTACCGTCTCAGAAGTCCCAAGAGCTCCAGACAGCGGGGCAACCTCACTAGTGGGTGGCGTTTGGAAATGATGCGAACGCTTTCCGGGGGTCTAGGGTGAACGAATAATGTTAGCGCCATGTGGCTCAGTGTTGAGCCTCGCCCGTGGCTGGTTTATAGGGGGGTCATGCCTGAGGAATCGGAATACATCGATGTCGATGCTGTCGTTCGGATGCGAAAGGGCGAGCGCTTAGCTGACTCTAAGAAGACCGAAGGATGGAGCCGCGGATACACCCCTAAGTCCACGGACAAGGGACCAGAACATGTCGAAATCCGACTCAAAGCCGATGGTGCGGATGCGGAACGCGACACGGGGCCCGCTGAGCCGCAAATTGTCTTCATCAACGAATACGTCGAACCGTCCCGGAATACTCGTGAACAAGATGAGCTCGAGGAACTATTGGGACTGCTAATCCTCCTCGGTATTGTCAAGGCGACCGCGTGGGTGCAGCCGCGCCTGCTCCGCCTCTGGAACGAACGTGTCATCCCCTTCTTCACCGTGAAACGGGGACGATGGCAGGAACGTCGTGCCCTGCGTAAGGCAGGCAAACAACCCACGTCCTCTGAGTCAACCGCGGTTGTCCAAGCTATGCCGGTCGATGGGACGAGCTCAGTCAGCAACACCCTTAAGGCATACCAAATGGACATGACCAGCGTCGAAGCCCGGCGCCATTTCACCGAAGCACTCATCGCCCAGCGGTTCGCCAACGAGAAAATGCGTCTCTTGGCTAACGCTCGCATAGAAGATGGCGGCTTGTCGCCTGAGCTGGCTACTGCAGTTAGTGCGCTCGCGCCCACGCAGGTAGAGAACGCGCTCGATGCACTCTTGGCATCGACACCTACGCTTCTGCATGACCTCGAGAACTTCATAAAAACAAATCCCCACGAAGGTCAACTTCAACTCGGAGGCGCCAAATTGAAAGCGGTTTTACACCTCACCAACGGTCAACAGCGGTAGGACAGCACTAATTTCCGAAAGCTCATTGGTAGACGGCAGCAGGCAAAAGGAAATAGTTCTTTCGGGCGGGGATGACCGATACAAGTTCAATTCCCTATGGATTTTGACAGCTAGAGGACTCTCCTCGCCATACTAAATCGACTTTCGTAACTGCGTGAGTTCTTGTCTCCGGCGGCGGCATAGGCCGCTGACGGAACCCCGCTCTCGCACCGGAGGTCCATCCTCCGGCGGTCATTACGACGGTAAACGATCTCGTCCACCGCGGAGTCGAGGTCCGGTCCCTCTCAGACGGCATCGATCCCTCGACCCGTGAAGGACGGCTGATGCTCAACCTCATGGCAACCTTCGCCGAGTACGAGGCGAACTCATCCAGGAACGCGTCCAGGCCGGCGTCGATGCTGCTAAGGCCGAGGCATCAAATTCCCGTCCGGCACCGGAAGCCGAAAAGGTTGCGCTGACCCTCCGGACGGTGAAGCACCTCATCGACGTCGAGGGGCTCGGAGTCATGGATGCTGCAAGGACAGTCGGTTGGTCCAGGGCAACCTACTACCGTCACCGTTCGGCAGCCGGAGTCTCATAAACCCCATCCTGTGTGGGTAACTTTTGCGACAGACCTGTTCACCGGCGTTCTGTCGGTGAACAGGTCTCGTCTCATTAGGAGATGTTCGTGGGATGCCTTATCTGACCTGCCTAGCCACTGGTTGGACCCCCAGATAGAAGTCCATATCGAAGCAGATGACTGTGTCAATGTTTTTGCAGCGTCTGGGACAGCAAGCCTTAACCCGAACGCCTCAGGCCTTCAGCAATTGCTTGATCATCGTGACCATGTCATCGCGCTTGACCTGGGGCTTGAATGCCACCTCGAATTTCTCGGAGCTCATCGACTCGAAGAACCGCTTCGCTGCTTGCATCCGTAGCTGCTCACTCTCACGCATATCGGAGTGCTTTTCGACATCCTTCGTTTCGACGACGAAGTTGAGAGACAGCCTTCCGTCGTCGCGCTTGAGCACGTACATAAAGTCAGGGCTTGTCGTGCCACCAAAGTAGAGCGGAACCATGATCGACCTCCGTGGGATCTTCCCGTAGACCACGACCTCGTCGAGTTTGGAGTCTCGGATCGTGTCCCGCTCCTTCGGGGAGTCGTACACGAAGGCATCGTAGAGGAACTTATCCGGCACCTTCTCTCCTTCGTCACGGAGCACGCCAATGTTGCCCTGGATGATGCTCTCGAGAGGCGCCCCATCTGCATCAGTAAGCGCAGTGCCGCCGACGAGACCGTCGATCCGCGAGTACGAGAAGCGCTCGAGGAACTCCTTCTGCATCCACTCAGTGAACTGCATGACGAACTCACCGAGCGTCGCCTTGTTGAAGAAGTCGCTCGGAAGTGCCGTCTTCGCGTTCCGACGTACGAGCCCGGCATGGACCCGGTCTATCGGCAGGTACGTCTGAGCGAAAGCGAGCTTGAGCCACTCCCCGTAGGGAATCGTCTCGGTGGCATCGAAGATTCTCTTGGTCTCAGATTGAATCTTCAGCCCTGCTTCGGCGTCCTTGACGATCGTGTCCTGCGTGAACCGTCCCACGACAGGGCGGTAGATCTCCAGATCGAGGACTGCGTCGATACACGCGTCGATCTCGTCCAGCGACAGGTCTTCTAGCCGGAGGTAGTACTTAGCGTTGACCGCTTCCCATAGCTCCTTGAGCTCGCTGTACCGCTCTGGACGAATGCCGACCTTGGTCGACTCTCCATCTTTGCGAATCTTGTCCGGCTTGAGTCCGGTCTTGTTGAACGCGGGGTAGGCCTCGTAGAGATCGTTCTCGCGTCCCGCGACGACGTTTTTGTCCGAATCGACGAGCCCTTTGGTGAGGAGCTCGATGAAGAGTTTGGTCTCATCGATGCCGAGCTCTGCAGCGACCTTGGGCAGCATCTGCCTGACCGTGGCTTGGCCGACGGCCGCGTCGGCGTTGATCTCGGACACCAGCGAGTCAGCAAACTCTTGCTCGGTGTAATCGATGAGGTATGTCAGGTAGAACTGCTCACCGGATAGGCGTGTGCCCTTGACATCGACCGGCAGGCGGAGACCGCGGCCGACCTCCTGGAGCTTGGAGATCTCGGATCCGGAGGAGCGCAGCTTCACGATCTGGAAGACGTTGGGGTTGTCCCAGCCCTCTCGCAGGGTCCACTTAGAGAACAGGAACCGCCGCGTGTTCGGTGCACCGTCCGCGTCGTTGAACGAAAGAAGCGACTCCTTGTTGCGAAGGATGTCGTCAACCTCGGCCTTGATCGCCTCGTCGGCAGTCGAGTTGTCGGCAGCGAAGTAGCCACCATTCGTCGCAGGCACATCTGCGAGCGATGCCTTTAAGTAGGCAACATACTCCTGTGCAGCCGGTGAGGTATCACCCTGGCGGTTCTCGATCTCGGCCTTCAACTTCGCGGTGAGCAGTTCTTCGAAGCGCAGCCGAAGGTGCCCACTGGTTCCGTCGCCGCGGTACGATGCGACCGAGTCGATGAAGAACAGCGTCAGTGTCTTCACCTTGATCGCGCGGCGGAAGTTCTCCCACTCTGCTTCGAAGTGGTTCTCAATCGCCTGCTGCATCATCAGGCTCTGGTACGTGTGTGAGTAGACCCGGGCAGCGAGGGTATCGCCGATCGCGAGCACCTGACCGTTCGACAGCGTCACACCCGACTTTATGGCGGGATGCTCGGACTTTCCGATCGATTCGACGGTGATCCCGCTGAAGGCCTTGTCCGCGGTGTTGAGCGATTCGCCGAGATCAAATGTCAGTGGTTTGCCTGTGCCCAGGTTCAGGAAGGTTGCCTTCTTGGGTTTCCTTGCGGACAGGCTGGTCAACCTCAGACGGGTCGTCTCGTCAGTCGAATCCTGCGGATACTGGATCGCGACGCCTTTGACCAATTGTTCGTTAAACGCCTCGACTGGGCCGAGGTTGAACACGAGATTGTTGTAATCGGTCGTGCCGTTCCTGTCGAGCTTCGGGAAGGTCGCACCGAAGCGGAAGATCGCCAGCGGCTGGATCTCATCTAGGACCGCTTGGTAGGCCTTGTTCTCGCGACGGAAGCGGTGGGGCTCATCTATGAGCACGATGGGTCGTGTTTGCCGGAGAGCTTCATATGGAACGCTCGCTGTACCGAGCACTGTCTGATCATAGTCGGCCGCCATCGTCGCCTTTGACAGCAGCATGCCATCGGTCAAGAGGAGCGCGGAAATACGCCCTTGTGCCAACCGCGAACGAAGGGCGAAGTCCGCGATGGCACTCGGGAACATCCTCCGGCCTTTAGAGCGTCTCTGGGGGTCGAGGACGTCTAATTTGAGATTCAGCCCCCGGCCATACTGATCAGCAAAGTACTTGCGAGCATAGTCGGACTCGACGAAAGCCTTGGTGCCCTCCTTAATCGGGGTGGACGGCACCAGAACGATGAATTTCGTGAACCCGTACTTGCGGTTTAGTTCGTACATGAGTTGCGTGTAAACGAGTGTCTTACCCGTGCCAGTTTCCATCTTCGCGTCGATGCCGAGCACGCCATCATCTTTGCGTCCCCGCCACGGACGTGGGATCGCAGCGATGCCGTCGAGCACGCCCGACTGGATATCAGCGATGTTCTGCGTAATCTGCGGGTCGGCCGGATCGAATGAAATGTTTGCCTCTGGAGGCGTGCTGGTGTCGAAATCTACCCCGTCAAAGACGTGGGTCAGCGCCTTCAGGGCGCGCTGTTGGTGCTCGAGAGTCTGCAGGCGGATCCGCATCGATCAGAATCTCTCGAGCACGGTAACGGTTCGACCCGACTTGAGCGATGCCAAATTCTTTTTCAGCTCATGCATTACCGAGAAGGTTACAGAGTAACCGAAGACAACCAGACGGCTCAGATCCAGTTCGTCCTTCTCCAGTTTGGACACTAGTTCGAGAACATCTTCCGTCGTCAAGCCTGCCTGGACGATGTACCCCGAACCGCTGCAGACGCGGAGTCCGTATTCCTTAAGCTGGATGGTGTGCACCTCGGAAGTCAGACCAAACCCGTCTTGGAGTAGCCATGTAGTCAGGGCCACATCGTCTCCGGGCGTGTTATCGAAGGCAAACTTGGACACAAAGTCACCGCTGAACAGGGCGTTGTTCATGCTCGGATCGAACGTCTGCAGCTCGTCCAACGTCTTTTGACTCGGCTCTGCAAGACGGAACAGACGGAAACCATAATCGATGTCCGCTTTGGACTCATTGCGGATTTTCTCAGCGGCGAGCTTGATGCGCTGTCGTCCCATTTGGTCAATGGAACTGAAGCCGGCCTTACCTGCTGCCGAGTTAGGGGCAATCTTTTCGGGCCATTGGACCGAAATATGGCGGCGTGAACCGCTGTCCTCCGCGTTCAACTGCAACACAGCGTGTGCCGTGGTGGCAGAACCTGAAAAGAAGTCGAGGATCGTTCCGTCCTTGGGAGCGAAGGAAACGAGATATTTTATCAGGGGCACAGGCTTCGGGTAAGGGAAGGCGATTCCCATATCAGCAAGAGCATTGCCGGCTGTCTCTACAGTTCCGAGATTCATGAGCACAGTCAGAATGTGGTGCTGGTCAGAACGCCGAATTTTAACGTTGTCGATGGCTCCGGTGTGCGTTAGTTCAAATGTAGTGCTCTGTCCCTTGGAGTCTACGACCGGGGCGTATTCGCCAGCGATGAAGGAACGCAGGAGGCTTCCATTTGCCCATCCCGTTCGTGCGGTCACCCGATTAACGAGCCTGCCGCCCGAAATCACGAGATCCGCATCATAATTTGGAAATTGGTCACTTCTGGCAGGAATGAGACCTTCGTCAAACCCCGCTGGGAATCCAGGTTGAAGTACGATCTCGGAGACAGGATTCTTGGGGCCGTTCTTGACAACGGAGTTCCGGATCTCCCCTGTGAAGAGCTTGCTGTGCTCAGGCAGATTAAGATCTTTCACACCAGCGATGTACATGCTTTGTACGTTCTTCGCGTACATGTGCACGTACTCGTGGTTGGTTTTGACGAGGGCTTGGTTATCTAGGTTGCCGTCCGTCCGCCAAGCGAAGCTGGCCACGAAGTTCTGCTCACCGAAGACCTCATCACAGAGTGCTTTGAGGTTCGCCTGCTCATTGTCGTCGATGCTGATGAAGATGAGGCCTTCATCCGCTAATAAGTCCTTGGCGAGTTCAAGCCGCGGGTACATGAAAGTAAGCCAGGCCGAATGTGAGGACTTACCCCGCAGTGCAATAATCCGTTGGGCTTCGTCCTCCCCAAGACCGACTTTTTCGACCAGTTGCGCCGCGGTGAATCCAAAGTCGTCGTTGTATACGAAGCCGTCAGACCCTGTGTTGTACGGCGGGTCGATGTAAATGCACTGTACCTTCTCGTGATAAGAGCCGAGGAGGTGCTTCAGTGCGTCGAGGTTGTCTCCGACAATGTAGAGGTTCTCAGAATCTGTATTCACTTCCTCGGCGTTGTGTTTCAGGTCCGGGACCACGACGGTCTCGGCTTTCGTCGAGGTCAGGTATTTAGCATACGACTTGCCAAGGAATTTGAGCTCGTAACCCTCCCGCGTCAGACTCACGTCGCCGGACCGGAGAGCCTCTTGGAGACGATCGAGCATGAACCCGCCATCCTTGTCGAAGTACTCCGGCAGAGCCGCGCGCAGGCGTGCGACTTCGAAGTCGTTTGGACCAACAGCTTCGTTGGTCTCATGAGCATCCCTGATCATTAGTTGTTGCCTATCGAATCGGAAGGTGCGACGGAATGCGCCGCGGAACTACTTCTTGCCCTGCGCGGCAGACGTTATTCCGTGACGGAACTCCACCACATCGCCGTCGGCCATAACGTAGTCCTTGCCTTCAATCCGGACCTTGCCATGCGCCTTGGCCTCAGCCATGGAACCGGCTTCGACCAGGTCGTCGAAGGAGACAACTTCGGCCTTGATGAAGCCGCGCTGGAAGTCGGTGTGGATGACGCCGGCAGCCTGGGGCGCGGTGTCGCCCTTGCGGATGGTCCAGGCGCGGGTTTCCTTGGGACCGGCAGTGAGGTAGGTCTGCAGGCCCAGGGTGTGGAAGCCAACGCGGGCCAGCTTGTCCAGGCCGGACTCTTCCTGGCCGCTCATCTCCAGCATCTCGCGGGCTTCTTCCTCGTCCAGCTCCACCAGGTCGGCTTCGAGCTTGGCATCCAGGAAGATGGCATCGGCGGGAGCCACGAGTTCACGCAGCTCAGCCTGGCGGTCCGGGTTGCCCAGGACGGCGTCGTCAACATTGAAGACGTAGATGAAGGGCTTGGCAGTGAGCAAGCTCAGTTCACGCAGGTGCTCCATGTCCAGCTTGTCGCTGGCGATGGAGGAGAAGATCGTATCTCCGCGTTCCAGCACAGCCTGGGCGGCCTGCATGGCAGCCAGCTGCGCGGCGTCGCGCTTCTTGATCTTCACTTCCTTCTCCACGCGCGGAATGGCCTTCTCCAGGGTCTGGAGGTCCGCGAGGATCAGTTCGGTGTTAATGGTCTCCATGTCCGAGCGCGGATCAACCTTGCCGTCCACGTGGACCACATCGGGATCATCGAACACGCGGATAACCTGGGCAATGGCCTCGGCTTCGCGGATGTTGGCGAGGAACTGGTTGCCCAGGCCTTCGCCCTCGGACGCGCCCTTCACAATGCCTGCAATGTCCACGAAGGACACGGTTGCGGGCAGGATGCGGGCCGAACCGAAGATCTCGGCGAGCTTTGCCAGGCGCGGATCCGGAAGGGATACGACGCCGACATTCGGCTCGATCGTGGCGAACGGATAGTTCGCCGCCAGCACGTTGTTGCGGGTCAGCGCATTGAACAGGGTTGATTTGCCGACGTTGGGCAGGCCGACGATGCCAATAGTAAGAGCCACGTTAGTAAATGTTACCGGGGCAGGCCGTCAGAGCCGAACCGGGCCATTCCGGCGCCTCCGCCGCATCGAAATGGCAGAAACTGCACGTTTCAGCTCTGATACGTGCAGTTTCTGCTATCTGGAAGGAGGCGGGCGAAGCTAGGAGCGGCGGCCGCCCAGGCCGCGGGAGGAATCTCCCATGGCCTTGAGCGTGGCGCGGATTTCCTTCGGGAGGGAGAAGATGATGTCCTCTTCCGCCGTGACGACTTCCTCCACGTCGCCGTAGCCGTACTGGGCCAGCAGGTTCAGCACATCCTGGACCAGGTTCTCCGGAACCGAGGCACCGGAGGTCACGCCAACGGTGGAGACACCTTCGAACCAGGACTCGTCCACCTCATTGGCGAAGTCCACCCGGTAGGAGGCCTTGGCGCCGTATTCAAGAGCAACCTCTACGAGGCGCACCGAGTTAGAGGAGTTGGCCGAACCAACCACAATCACCAGGTCCGCCTCCGGGGCAATCTTCTTGATCGCAGCCTGGCGGTTGGACGTGGCGTAGCAAATGTCGTCGCTGGGCGGATCCTGCAGGTTCGGGAACTTCTCCCGCAGCAGCTTCACCGTGGTCATGGTCTCGTCAACGGACAGGGTGGTCTGGGAAAGCCAGATGAGCTTGTCCGGATCCCGGACCTGAATCTTGTCCACGTCTTCGGGCCCGTTCACGATCTGCATGTGCTCGGGCGCCTCGCCGTAGGTGCCTTCGACTTCCTCATGCCCCTCGTGTCCGATGAGCAGGATGTCGAAATCGTCCCGGGCAAAGCGCACGGCTTCGCGGTGGACCTTGGTGACCAGCGGGCACGTGGCGTCGATAGTGCGCAGGCCGCGGTCCTCGGCGGACTGCACGACGGCGGGAGAAACTCCGTGGGCGGAGAAGATCAGCAGCGAGCCTTCCGGTACCTCATCCGTCTCGTCAACGAAGATGGCGCCGCGCTCTTCCAGCGTGCTGACGACGTGCAGGTTGTGCACGATCTGCTTGCGGACGTAAACAGGCGGGCCGTAGTGCTCCAGTGCCTTTTCGACGGCGATCACCGCACGGTCGACGCCGGCGCAGTAGCCGCGCGGGGCGGCAAGCAGGACCCGGCGCGCCCCGGACACCGGCGCAGCGGCAGCGACCTCTTCAGGGCTGCGGCGGCGGCGTGGCACGGTGGGCATCGGCACGGAAACGGCTGTGCTGGTCATGTCTCCATGCTAGCCGGTGCCTCCCCTGCCCATTCGCGGGCGGCTGGGCTGTCCGCTGTCAGCGCACCTGCCGCCGGCTTCCGGCGACCAGCCGGAAGATCAGTCCGACGACGGCGAGCGCCGCGGCACCCAGCATCAGCGGTATGAGCCAGCCCTGGAAGTTTTCGGCAGCCCGCGGAGCCAGCGCCGAGAGAAAGGTGGAAGCAATGGGGTTGGCTGGGAGGCGGCCTTCGACGAGTCCGGGCAGCGCGCCTGCCGCCAGCCAGAGCACGCCGCCCACGGCGAGTGCGCCGAGACCGGCCAGTGCCAGGGTGGTCGACCGGCGCCTGGCCGCCAGCAGGCCGAGCAGCAGGGCCAGAGCAGCAGCGGCAGTGAACAGCGGCCAGGACTCGGCAAACCCGGTCAGGTTGGCCAGTTCGGCGCTGCGGTCGGTGTTGGACACCACAATGGGGCGGGGACCGGCGTCGGGCGCTTCCGTTCCCATTTCCCCGGCGATACCCGCGGTGGCGAGGTTTAGCAGCGGACCGATGTCGAGGGTGGGGACGCCGGTGTTGAACGTCTCGGCGTGTGAGTTTTCCAGGGTCGCGGTCCAGGCTCCGGGATAGCCCGGGTCCTGCTGGATGCCGGAAACGATGCGCTCCACAATGGGCTCCACGAAGGACGCGATCGCCTCGGGCAGTCCGTCCGTGGCGGCTTGGCCGGCCTGGTCGGCAACCGCGGCAGACAGCTCAGCCTGGAACGCCTGGTCCTCTCCCAGGGGCTGGGCCAGGGAAGCGAATCCCGGGCCTGAGACCACATGCTGCGCGAGCCAGGCCCCGCATGCTGCTGTCCCGGCCAGCAGCACTGCCGCCACGACCAGGAGTGCCGAAGCAAAACTACGCATTCTTCCCCGCTTTTCTTCCACCATCAGCCGTTTGCCGGCCTTCCCTAAAGTACCGGCAGAAGGCTTGCCGGTGCCCGAGTGCCGGGTCCGCGGCCAGCCGTGTCCCCGGCACCTGATAGACATTAACCCAGGGACGGTTCCGCCTCGGCACCTCCCCACTAGATGACCAGGAGCTCGAATTGCAGGATGAGACAGGCCCCCAGGACCCTGGCGCTGCCGATGCGGGGACCGCGCTGGCACCCACCGCTGCCCTCACGTCGCCGGAGAACCCGTGGCCCCTGGCCCTGCTGTCGAAGAACCTGAAGGCCTACATCGACCGGGCCCCCGCCGCGTGGGTCGAGGGCCAGGTCATCGAACTGAACCGGCGCGCGAACGCCTCCTACATCACGCTTCGCGACGTCGATGCCGAGGTCTCACTCTCGCTGACAGTGTGGGGAACGGTCATGAACCGGCTGGAGCTCCCCCTCGAACGGGGCGCCCGCGTCGTGGCGCACATCAAACCGGATTTTTGGATGAAGACCGGCCGCCTGTCCATGCAGACCCGGGATATCCGTCCCGTCGGCCTCGGCGACCTGCTGGCCCGCATCGAACGGCTGCGGCAAGCCCTGGCGGTTGAAGGGCTCTTCGCTGCCTCCCGCAAGAAGCGCCTGCCGCTGCTGCCGGGCCGGATTGGCCTGATCACCGGCCGAAACTCAGATGCCATGAAAGACGTCATGCGCAATGCCGCCCTCCGCTGGCCTGCCGTTGAATTCGAGGTGCGGGAAGTGGCAGTCCAGGGTGTGAACGCCGTCGCGGAGGTCAGCCGTGCCCTCGCCGCGCTCGATGCCATGCCCGAAGTGGACGTCATCGTCATCGCCCGCGGCGGCGGTTCCCTGGAGGACCTGCTGCCGTTCAGCCATGAGGACCTGGTCCGGGCGGTTGCCGCGGCGCAGACTCCGGTGGTCAGCGCCATCGGCCATGAAGCCGACCGGCCACTGCTGGACGAAGTCGCGGACCTGCGGGCCTCCACGCCCACGGACGCCGCCAAACGGATCGTGCCCGATGTCGGCGAGGAACTCGCCCGGATTGGAACAGCCCGTTCGCAGCTGCGGCGGATCATGGAGCTGACGCTCAGCCGCGAGGCAGACCGGCTCATGCACATCCGCACCCGGCCGGTGCTTTCCGCTCCGCAGACCATGCTGGCTACCCGCGCCGACGACGTTTCACGGCTCCGCGACCGGGCCTTCTCCGCGATGCGTGCCGAGGTACGGCGCGACGCCGACCGGATCAGTTACCTGCGGGCGCAGGTCCTCTCCCTCTCACCGCAGAAAACGCTGGACCGCGGCTACGCCGTCGTCCAGCTTGCTGACGGTTCCGTTGTCCGGGAGGCTGCCGCCGTGGAGCCGGAGTCCGCCCTCCGGATCCGGGTGGCCTCCGGTGAGCTGGGAGCCGTAACCACCGGGCCGCACCACCCCTGAGATTCCCCGAACCACGATGAGCCACCAGGAGAAACCCATGAACGAACCAGCAGCACTTCCCGCCGATATCGAGGCCATGAGCTACGAGCAGGCACGTGACGAACTCGTCGGCGTGGTGACCCGGCTGGAGGCAGGCGGGGCGAGCCTCGAAGAGTCCCTCGCGCTGTGGGAGCGCGGCGAGGCGCTGGCCACCCGGTGCGAGTCCTGGCTTGAAGGCGCGCGTCAGCGGCTGGACGCGGCCCGCGCCGCCCGCGAGGGTTCCGCCGAGTAAAGCAGGCACCTACGGTTTGTAGGTGCTCAGGAATTCTGCCAGCCGCGACACCGCATCCTCGATGTCTTCCAGGGCCGGCAGCGTCACCATGCGGAAGTGGTCTGGACGGATCCAGTTGAATGCTGTTCCGTGCGAAACCAGGATTTTCTGCTGTTTGAGCAGGTCCAGGGCGAATGACTCATCCGACGTGATGGGATACGCTTCAGGGTCCAGTTTCGGGAAAAGGTAGAGCGCGCCTTCGGCGTTCTCGACGCTGACGCCGGGAATGTCGTTCAGCATCTTGAAGGCCAGGTCGCGCTGCGCTTTGAGCCGCCCGCCGGGCAGGATCAGGTCGTTGATGCTCTGGTAGCCGCCCAGCGCTGTCTGGATCGCATGCTGGGCCGGAACGTTGGCGCACAGGCGCATGTTCGCCAGCAGGTTGATGCCCTCGATGTAGTCGGCGGCCGCCCGCTTGGGGCCGGAGATGGTCATCCAGCCGCTGCGGAAGCCCGCGATCCGGTACGCCTTGGACAGTCCGCTGAAGGTCAGGCAGAGGACGTCGTCGCCCGTAATGGACGCCGCGTTCACATGGACGGCGCCGTCGTAGAGGATCTTCTCGTAGATCTCGTCGGCGAAAATGATCAGTCCGTGCTTGCGGGCCAGGTCCACGATCTGCCGGAGGACGTACTCCGGGTACACGGCGCCGGTGGGGTTGTTGGGATTGATGAGCACAATGCCCTTGGTCCGGGGAGTGATCCGGGCTTCCATGTCCTCAACGTCCGGCCACCAGTGGTTGTCCTCGTCACAGAGGTAGTGCACAGCTGTGCCTCCGGCCAGCGACACTGAGGCCGTCCACAGCGGATAGTCGGGGGTGGGCACCAGGATCTCGTCACCGTTGTCCAGGAGGGCCTGGAGGGACATCGTGATCAGTTCGCTGACCCCGTTGCCGAGGTACACGTCGTCGACGTCGATGTTGTGGATGCCTTGGCTTTGGTAGTACTGCACCACAGCCGTGCGGGCAGAGAAGATGCCGCGCGAGTCGCTGTACCCCTGGGCCGTGGGCAGGTGCCGGATCATGTCCACGAGGATGGCCTCGGGTGCCTCGAACCCGAAGGGCGCGGGATTGCCGATATTCAGCTTGAGGATGCGCTGGCCTGCGGCTTCCATCCGCTGGGCATGCTCAAGCAGCGGTCCACGAATGTCATAGAGGACGTTGTGGAGCTTCTGCGACTGGGTGAATTCGACCATCTACTCAGAATGCCATACGAGCTTCCCCGCCTCCTCAACGACGCCGCGAGATGGCAGAAACTGCCCGTTTCGCGCTTGAAACGGGCAGTTTCTGCCATCTCGGTGAGGAGGGAGGGAAGGTTAGGCCAGGCCCTTTTCCTTCAGCCAGGCCTCGGCTGCGTCCTTGGGGTCCTGCTTCTGGTCACCGGAGACGGCCTGGTTCAGCTTGATGAGGTCCTCTGTGGTCAGGACGGCGGAGACGTTGTTCAAGATGTCCTGGGCTTCCTGATTAACCGCGTCCTGGTTCACCAGCGGGACAACCTGCTGGGCAATGAAGTTGTTCTCCGGGTCTTCCAGCACCACCAGGCTGTTCTCCTCGATGGACGGGGTGGTGGTGTAGATATCCGCAGCCTGGACCTTATCGGTCAGCAGGGCCTGCAGGGTGGCTTCGCCGCCGCCGTCGTTGATGGCTTCAAACCCCCCTGGCACGCAGTTGTACTTCTCGGCCAGTCCCGGCAGTCCGTAGGCCCGCTCCTGGAAGGTGGTCGGTGCTGCGATGGTGATCTCGCCGCAGACCTCGGCCAGGTCCTCGAGCGAGGTGAGGTCATACTTCTCCGCGGTCGCCTGCGTCACCACCAGTGCGTCCTTGCTCTCGGCGTCGGCCGGCTCAAGCACGGCGAGGTTCACGTCCGGGGACTCTTCCTCCAGCGCTGCGGGCAGTGCATCCATGATTTCCTGTGCCGACTGTGCGGTCGCTTCGGTGTCGGCAAAAAGGAGCAGGTTGCCGCTGTAGTCCGGAATGATCTGGACCGAGCCGTCCTCCAGCGCACGATAGTAGATCTCCCGGGAGCCGATGCCCGGCTTTGTTTCGGCCTGGATTCCCTCTGCCCGAAGGGCACCGGCGTAGATCTCCGCGATGATCTGGGATTCGGGGAAGTCAGCAGATCCGATGACCAGGGTCGCGGAATCCTCCACTCCGGTCGGAGCGGTGCTGGGCTCCTGGCTCTGCGGGTCCGAGTTCGCTCCGCAGGATGCCAGCACCAGGGCAGCTGCCAGCCCGGCCGCGCCGGTCAGCAGGGTCTTGGCCCGGAGTCGGGTGTTTGTGCTCATGATGATGTTCCTCCTTGGAGACCGGCGGGCTGTGCCTGCCGGCGTTGGGTGAGCGGTTTCCGGGTGCTGCGGAAGCGCAGGCCCGGGGAGAGTACGAGGCGCTGGACGGCAGCCAGCACCAGATCGACGGCTAGGGCCAGAAGCGCAATGAGCAGTGCCCCGCCGAAAAGCCTTCCGTTGTCCCTCAGCTGGGTCCCCTCGATGAGATAGGTGCCCAACCCGCCGAGGGAGATAAACGCGACAACCGAGACCGTGGCCAGTACCTGCAGGACAGCCCCGCGGAAGCCGCCGAACACCACTTTCAGGCCGTTCGGCAGTTCGACCCGGAAGAGGATCTGAAACTCGTTCATGCCCATCGCGCGGGCCGCGTCAACCACGGTGCGGTCCACCGAGGAGATCCCGGCATAGACACCGGCCAGCAGCGGAGGAATGGCCAGCAGCACCAGCGCCCAAATGGGCGGCATGAGGCCAATGCCGGCGAGCAGGACGAAGAGGAACACCAGCCCAAGGGTCGGCAGCGCACGCAGGATGCCGGTGCCGGAGACCACGACGACGCGTCCCCGGCCGGTGTGCCCAATGTAGAGCCCGAGGGGCACGGCAATCAGGACGGCGATGCCGACGGCGAGCGCCGTGTAGCCAAGGTGCTCCAGGATCCGTGTCGGGATGCCGCTGCTGGAGGTCCAGTTAGCCGGGGCCGTGAGCCATTCGTACATCTGGACGAGCACGTTGTCGCTTGAGTAATCCATCAGGACGCCGCCGTCCGGGCTTCAACGGCGGCGACCGGAAGTCGGGGTGCACTGTTTCGGGCCGCGCGGGTCCACGGGGTCAGCAGACGCTGGGCAAGGACCAGGACCAGGTCCAGGACAAGTGCCAGCAGGAGGATCAGTGCAATGCCGATGACGATTTCGGTAGGGAAATTCCGGTACAGACCGTCCATGAACAACCGTCCAAGGCTGTCGATGCCCAGCAGTGCGCCGACGCTGACCAGGGACATGTTGGAGACGGAGATGACCCGCAGTCCCGCGAAAAGCACCGGCACGGCCAACGGAAGGTCGACGGCGAAAAACCTCCGCAGCGGGCGGTACCCCATGGCGGTTGCTGCCTGCCGCACGTCGTCGTCCACCGAGTTCAGCGCATCAACGGTGGAGCGCACCAGCAGGGCCACTGCGTACAGGGTCAACGCGACTACCACGTTGGTAATGTCCAGCACCCGGGTTCCCAGCAGCACCGGCAGCAGCACGAAGAGCGCCAGGGACGGGATGGTGTACAGGATCGCCGAAGAGCCAAGGATGAAGCCGCCGAGTCCGCGGTGCAGCCGGACAGCCTGCGCCAGCGGAACGGCGATGAGCACACCCAGCACCAGCGGGACGACAGCTTGGAAAAGGTGCAGGGCCGTGAGCCGTCCAATCAGTTCCGTGTTGGCAAAAAACCAATCCATGCTCAGACCGCCGAACCGTGCAGCGCCATGCCGCGCCGCAGCCGTGCCTGTTCAATCAGGTCGAAGATTTCCCCGGCCCGCACGACGCCGATCGCCCGCCCTTCGCCGTCGACCACCACGCCCATGCCGGACGGTGAGGACAGCGCGGCGTCCAGGGCGCTTCGAAGGCTGTCCCCCCGGCGGTGCAGCGAACCTCCCGGTACCACGTCCGCCGGTGCCGTCACGGCCGGGCGGCCGGACGCCGGCACCCAGCCCAGCGGACGGCCGCCGTCGTCGACGGCCAGGGCCCAGCCCTCACGGACGGGCACGGACTGATCCGCCAGCTCCACCGGATCAAGCATCTGGACGGGATGGACGGCCACATCGTTTCCTGCTTGGAACCCCAGGTGGCGGAACCCGCGGTCCCTGCCTACAAAGCCGGCGACGAAATCGTCCACCGGAGCGCGCAGGACCCCTTCGGGGGTATCGAACTGGGCGAGCCGCCCGCCGACGGCGAAAACGGCCACTGTGTCGCCAAGGATGGTTGCCTCGTCAATGTCATGGGTGACGAAGACGATGGTCTTGGCCAGGTCCCGCTGGAGCCGCAGGAGTTCCTGCTGCAGTTCGGCCCGGACCACCGGGTCCACGGCGCTGAAGGGTTCGTCCATGAGCAGTACCGGAGGGTCCGCGGCCAGTGCCCGGGCCACGCCCACACGCTGCTGCTGGCCTCCGGAGAGCTGGGCAGGGTACCGCTTGCCCATCGCGGCTGAGAGGCCGACGACGTCGAGCAGTTCGGCCGCGCGGGCACGGGACTCCCGCCGGGACACTCCGTTGAGCCGCGGAACCGTGGCGATGTTGTCGATGACGGTGCGGTGCGGCAGCAGTCCCGAGGACTGCATCACGTAGCCCATGGAGCGGCGGAGTTCGGAGGACGGGCTGTCCGCGGCGTTCCGTCCATCAATATGGATGGTTCCCGACGTGGGTTCCACCATCCGGTTGATCATGCGCAGCGAGGTGGTCTTGCCGCAGCCTGAGGGTCCCACGAAAACCGTGATGGCACCCTTCGCGATGTCCAGCGAGAGGTTGTCCACCGCAGGAGAGTCGGCGTCCGGATAGGACTTGGTCACGCCCTGGAACCGGATCATGGGCTCAGCAGTCTCTGCCCCTGGGGTTCGGACATCCGGGATGGACATGGCAGCCTCCGTGTGTTGTAGCAGCTGCACATACGTCCGGATAACCGGCAGTATGCTGACAAGCTGTGGACTTAAGCTATGTGTTTGCGCGCCCCTGAGTCCAGCGGTAAACGGCGTTACGCGCCTAGCGAAGCTGCGCGGGTCCGTCCGCGGGCGCGGTACTAAGCATTTCCAGTGCCACGTCCACCAAACCCACGCGCTCCAGGGATGGAACCTCATCCAGCGGGAACCAGGCCGCCTGGTCTGTGCTTCCCGACGTTTCGCTGGCGAGCGACCCGCCCGTGACTTCCGCACGGTAGACGATGCGCAGAGCGTGCAGCATCCGGCCTTCGCCGTGCATCCGCTTGGCCGGGGGAACAAAGTGGCTGTCCACGCCCAGCAGCCCGGCGAGCTCTACGGAGTACCCGGTCTCTTCGGCAACTTCCCGCACTGCTGCCGTGGGTGCGTCCTCGCCGAACTCGAGCCCTCCCCCGGGCAGGGTCCACGCCGAATTCCCGTGCTGGTTCCAGTGCGCCAGCAGGATCGATCCGTTCCGGATTACGACGGCGTACGCACCGATCCGCACATCAAAGTTTTTCGCACTCATGCGGCACCGCCTTCGAGCAGGTACCGCGCACCGAAGACGGGGTCCTGGGTGAGGAAGCGGATATCGCCCAGCCCGCGGGCGGAAAGACCTGCTTCGAGCAGTTCCTGGAGCAGCGGCTGATGGACCCCGATCCCGCCGCCGATGACCACCGGCCCGCGCACCTGAAGCTGCGCCGCGACGTCGCCCACCAGCCCTGCCAGGTCCCGGGCAGCGGTGGCGACGATGCTGCGGCTCGGAGCATGTCCTTCCTGTGCTGCCTCGAAGACAACCCGGGCCATGGAGGCCCAGTATCGGCGTCCGTTATCTGCATGGAACCGGGCGATGAGCTGCTGCGGTTCGCTGACTCCGACGGCGAGCATGAGTTCGGCGGCCAGCCGGTCAGGTTCCTGGCCGAGATCATGGAGGCGGAGGGTGTGGCGCACCGCCTCGCGGCCAATCCAGTAGGCGCTGCCCTCATCGCCGAGGAGGTAGCCCCATCCCCCGGAACGTGCCTGCCTGCCGTCCGTGTCCATTCCCCAGGCCACTGACCCGGTTCCGGCAATGAGGCCGATGCCCGCCGGCGCCTCCCCCGCTGCCAGGATCAACCGGGTGTCATGAACCACCGTCACTTCGGCTGCGGGAACGTGCTCCAGGATCAACTCGCGCAGTGCGGCTGCGTCCTCGGGCGTGTCCACTCCGCCGGAGCCGGCAATGACCCGGCTGACGCCGTCCGTGCCCAGAGCCGCAAAGATCTCGGCGAGGTTATGCCGTGCCTGTTCGCGGGAAACATTCTGGACGTTGGCGCTGCCGCTGACCGCCTCGGCAACTGCCTCGCCGCCCTGCAGCCTGATGCCGTGCGTCTTTGTTCCGCCAATGTCCAAACCGATGGCGGCGCTTTCCGCAGGTTCCGCGGAGTTGTGGCTCTGTTGCATCCCTCCAGCCTACGCAGTCCGGCAGGCGGGCCTGTCATCAATCACGCTTTTTGCCCGGGGTGTGCGCCCCAATAGCGAAACGCTACCTGCCGTGTCCGTTGCCGCGGCCGAGCAGTTTCACGGCCGCTTCCAACCGTGCGGCGGCATTCCCGGCACGCGTCAGCCTCCCCGCCCTGGCTCCGGGCACCAGGGACAGCGCCACTCCCGCGGCTCGGGCCGCCAAGGCCTCCGGCGAGCTTCCTGCCGCGGCAGCCGCGGACTCGAGCCCTTGCCGGTAATCGGCGAGCGCCTGCTCCAGCGCGGAGCCAGGAGCCAGCTCGGCGAGGACCGCGAGGTGGCCCGTGAAGCACGCGAGGTCGTCCACGCGGTGGCCGGGACCCATGCCGTCGACGTCGAGCACTCCGGTGATCCTGCCGCCGTCCACCAGCAGGTTCCCTTCGTACAAGTCGCCATGCACCGGCACCACGGGGCCCGGATCCAGCGAAGCTGTGAGCTCCTCGATCTTCCGGGCCATCGCGCTGATCCTGCCGGCCTGGCCGGGCAGCACAGCGGCAGCAGCACGGCCGTAAGCCCTGGCGCGTTCGGACCAGGCAGGCCGCCGTTTCAGCGACAAGGCGGCCTCGGGAAGCTGGTCCAACAGGTCCGAAAGCTCCTCCGGTCCCGGCGCTGTGCCCCTCTCCAGCGCCCGCAGCATGGGCAGGCCCTGCAGTTCGGAGAGAACGACGGCGCCGCTGGGCCAGGTGCCTGCCGCGCCCGGCGGGGGCACGAGTCGGGCGGCGGGAACAGCGGTACCGGCCAGCAGGCGGTGCCGCAGGATGAGTCCTTTTTCCTGTCCGGGGTGGAGGACCTTGATGTAGGCGCTTTGGCCGGGAAGTGCTGCATGTACTACTGCCCGGCGCAGGGGCCGGTAGGCAGCGAGGCGGAGGTCGGCGTCATTGCCGGTTAGGGGGCGTCCGAGAATCCTGGACGCTGCCCGACCGGGATCCAGTGCCCACGCAAGCGATGGCAGCAGCGGGTCATAGGGGTGCAACCAGAGCGTAAGCGGTGTCCCGTCCAGCGACGTATGCACCGCTCCCGGCGCGGACAACGGGACTTGCGACGTGGTGGCGCCTGCGTAGAGGCTGAGCATGGCTCCGCCGCGGTTGATGGCACGGACCCGGTACAGGGCAGAGACCCCGGCACCGGGACGGTGGAAGGTCCGTTGGTGGGACCACGAATCCAGGACCAGGTGGGAGCGGGTAAGCAATTCGCCGATCGGCACCGACATCCCGCTGCCTTCCACGGCGTGGCGGGCGGCCGGTCCGTCATGGACTGCGGCGCGGCTGCGCGGGTCCCGCCGGCCGGGGTTGCGTCCGCCGCGGGAAGGCGGCGTCATGGCGGGCCCTAGGCCCGGCGCCGCTGAAGAACGTCGTCGAGGTTGAGGATTCCGGTAGCGGGACGGGGTTCGATCGCTGTGCTTCCAGCCACTGGGGCCGCGACGGGGCGGATCGGTGTCTTGAGCACGGGTTTCGGGGAGGCGGGTGCCGCCAGCGGCTGTGGCGCAGCCCGGGGTGCGACGGGTGCGTCCACGTAAGTCGGTTTCGGTACGGCCACCGGTTCCCAGGAAGACGCTTCTGCACTCTTGGCAGCTTCTGCGAGGGCCGCGTCGCGCAGTTCCTGGGCAGTCAGGCGCGGTATGGGTTTCGGAGCCGGAGCCGCCGGGCGTGTTTCGGCCGGAAGAGCCGCCGCAGGGGCGGCCTTGGTCTCTGCTCCGGCGCCGTCGAAGACGGCATCAGCCCGGGGGTTGGCCGGGCGCGGGGCCGGCGCCTGTTCGCGTTGGGCAGCGCGGGCAGCAGCCTGGCGGCGGGCCTGCCGGTTGCGGCGGTCGCGCACCGCGAGGCTCCGCAGGGATCCGAAGACACCGGCGATGCCGATGGCGGAGGCAGCAGGAAGCCAGCCGGAGACGGCCCCCAGCAAGGCGGCGATGCTTCCAGCGAGGACCCCGGCGATGAACACCAGGCCCAACAGTGCCAGCGTGATGCGGCCGTAGCGCAGCCGCAGGGGCGCCGGGACAGGTGCAGCCTGCCCGGACGAGGGAACTCCGGCACTGCTGCCGGGCCCGGACGCCGGGCGCACGGATCCGTGCGGCGTGTGCTGGACGCCGGTGCTGGTGTTGTGCATGGTGTTCCCCTGAGTACTCGGGTCCGGTGCGTGGTCGGGACTTCTGCCTGCGGCGGGCAAGGTGCCTGCTCCGGATGAAACCGGTGCTGCAGGAGCCTGCTTGCCGTGCAGGTATTGCGGGGCAACCCACAGCAGCCAGAGTCCGACGGCTGCCGCCAGAACCAGGGAGCTATTAAGAGGGATGTCCACAAGTACGACCGTAGAAGAAAAGGAACCGTGCCCCCGGCATTAGTAACGGTGTGTCGGCGGACTTCGGGGAAAACTTGCCTGCCACGGCAAAACCCGAGGTCAGCGGGTCGCCAGCCACCGGTGCAGCAGGCCCTCCGGGACCTCTTCGGCGGTCAGGGCAAAGCTGAGGTGATCCGCCCACCTGCCCGCTATGTGGAGGTAGCGCCGGCGCAGCCCTTCCTCGCGGAAACCCAGTTTTTCGACCACTCTCCGGCTCGGCTGGTTCTCCGGCCGGATGTTGATTTCCATCCGGTGCAGCCCCAGGACCCGGAAGCAGTGGTCGGTAGCCATGGCAACCGCTGTGGGGGCAATCCCCCGGCCCGCACGGTCGGCGTCGACCCAGTAGCCCAGCGTCGCCATGCGCGCCGATCCCCAGACAATCGTGGACACCGTGAGCTGGCCTACGATCGCCGGAGGTACCCGGCTGCCCTGCCGTTCGGTGTTGCCGACGGGCAGGGCGGTGTCCTGGCGTGCCTGCTGGTTGAGGCTGCGGACCATACCCGCGTAGCTGGGCAGATCGGTCCCCGAGAGCGGATTGGTTGCTTCCCAGGGGCCGATCCAATCCGCATTGCGGGAACGGACTTCATTCCATTCCGCGCGGTCGCGGTAGCGTATGGGCCGCAGTACGAGGTCGCCGCACTCCAGCGTCACGGGCCAGATGGCCGACCCCAGCATGAAAGCTAGCCTTCGGAGGAGCCGTCGAATTCCTTCAGCCAGGCCCGCAGCTCAGGTCCGAGGTCTTCCCGCTCGGAAGCAAGCGTCACTACGGCCTTGAGGTAGCTGAGCTTGTCGCCGGTGTCGTAGCGGCGTCCGCGGAAGATGACGCCGTAGACGCCGGAGCCTTCACCCTCGCCCGACGCGAGGGTCTGCAGGGCATCGGTGAGCTGGATTTCTCCGCCGCGTCCCGGACCGGTTTCCTCGAGGACACCGAAAACGGAGGGGTGCAGGACGTAACGCCCGATCACGGCAAGGTTGGACGGAGCGTCGGCGGCGTCGGGCTTTTCGACCAGCTTGTTGACGCGAACGTAGTCTTCGCCTTCGATGACCGAGATGTCGGCGCAGCCATAGGCGCTGATCTGGTCCGGCTCGACCTCGATCAGGGCAATCACGGAACCGCCGGTCTTCGCCTGGACCTCAACCATGGTTTCGAGCAGCGGATCACGGGCGTCGATCAGGTCGTCGCCGAGCAGCACGGCAAAGGGATCGTCGCCGATGTGGAGCTTCGCACGCAGGACAGCGTGTCCCAGGCCCTTGGGGTCACCCTGGCGCAGGTAGTGGATCTCGCCGAGCTCGGAGGACTCCTGGACCAGGGCCAGCTTCTTGTCGTCGCCCTTTTCCTTCAGCGTCTGCTCGATGAACGGTACGCGGTCGAAGTGGTCCTCCAGGGAGCGCTTGTTACGCCCGGTGATCATCAGGATGTCCGGCATGCCGGCGTTGACAGCTTCTTCAACGACGTACTGGATGGCCGGCTTGTCCACCACCGGGAGCATTTCCTTCGGCATGGCCTTTGTTGCAGGCAGGAAGCGCGTGCCCAATCCGGCGGCTGGAATAACGGCTTTGGTGATCTTCGAGCGTGAGGTCATGACGGTAAGAGTACCTAAGGGAAGCTGCGGCGCGCCAAATGCAGCGCCGCTGGGGGCAGAATGGGGTCATGAGCGCCGAGAGCAAAGAAGATGTCAGGGCCCGTTTCAAGGTGCGCCGACGGCAGATGGCCGAATCGGACAGCTCGACGGCGCCCCGCTTGGCCGCTGCGGCCGCTCCCCTCCTGGCGTCCTTGCCCGGAAAGTCGTCGGTAGCCTGCTATCTGTCGGCCGGCACCGAACCGGACACCTCTGCCCTGCTGACCGCGCTGGATGCAGCGGGGCACACCATCCTCGTCCCGGTTTGCGAACCGGAACGGCAGCTGTCGTGGTGCCCGTGGACACCGGCAACGGAACTGGCTCCCGGACTCTTCCCCGGAATACCGGAACCCGTCGGACCACGGCTGGGAGTGGAGGATGTCCTGGACCTGGACCTGCTGCTGCTTCCGGCGCTGGCCGTTGACGCGTCAGGAACCCGGATGGGTAAAGGCGGCGGCTACTATGACCGCTTCCTGGCACAGTTCCGCGCCGGCGGGGGCCGCGCACCGGCAGTCGCTATCGTCCATGCCCACGAGTTCCTGCCCGAAGGTGGACTGCCCGCCGATCCCCTCGATGCTCCGGTAGATGGGGTCCTGACGCCTGCTGGGTTCACGCCCGTGCGTGGAACCGGGGTGTATACTTAGCACTCTAGACCCCAGAGTGCCAACGCTGATTCGGAATAACCGGTTTCGCGGGTAACGCTGAGGTCTTCCTTTCGCCCTTCAGGAGGAGTAAGAGTGCCCACGTATGCCTATGCCTGCAAGGATTGCGGCCACGCGTTCGACATCCAGCAGTCCTTCACCGACGACAGTTTGACGGTGTGCCCCGAGTGCAGCGGCAACCTGCGCAAGAAGTTCAACAGCGTAGGCGTTGTCTTCAAGGGATCAGGTTTCTACCGCACGGATTCCCGCGATTCTGCTTCGACGGTTCCGGCCGCTCCTGCCAAGGATGCCGCTGCGGCCAAGCCTGCAGCGGAATCTTCCGCACCGGCCCCTGCGCCGGCAAAGCCCGCCGCGGCCGCAGCCGCCAGCTAAACAGAACTACCTGGGACAGAACTACAGAGCCCGATCAAGAGATAAGGCGCCACCGGTCCTCCACAGGGACACCGGGGCGCCTTTCTCGTCCCCTGCCCCTGCTGGCTCCGGCAGAGCCAGCCGTCATGGTCCTAGCGTGGGATCATGCCTTCCAGACCGCGCCCGCTCGGGGACAGCAACCCGGGCCGCAGCCGCGGCCGCGGCAATTCGGCCCAGGGCTCGAGGGGGCAGAGCGGGAGCCGCTCCGGGCGCGGGAGGTTCCACCGCTTCCTGGTTCGACGCCGGCGCACCCTTGCAGGGCTGCTTGCGGCGGCTGCCTGCGGCATTACGGTCCAGGCGCTGCTGCCCCCTGATGCCCGCACGGAGGCAGGCGTGGCGGTCACGGGTGATCTGCCGGCAGGCCACCTGCTGGAAGCCGGGGATCTTCGGACCGCCCGCGTGCCCGAAGGGACTGCCCCTCCGGGCTCGCTGGCCGGACCGGACGCTGCCGCCGGCGAACGGCTGGCGGTTCCCGTCCGGGCAGGCACACTCCTGACCGACTCCTACCTTGTTGGTCCCGGACTGCTGGCCGGCGCACCCGAGGGCACAGCGGCGGTGCCGCTCCGCCCCGCGGACAAGTCAGCAGCCGGGCTGCTCTCCCCCGGCGTCATTGTTGACGTGATTCTCGCGTCCGCAACGGGATTCGACGGGACGGTGGAGACGAGTGTCCTGGCCACAGGGGTACCGGTGCTGTGGACAGCCGGTGAAGCGGGTGCCGGAGGCACCTGGCCCGGACCGGCGGCGGAGGATGCCGGGCTGGTGGTGGTAGCGGCGAGCGGCCAGGAAGCGGCTGCCCTTGCGGGCGCCGGCGAAAGGGGGAACCTCTATCTGGTCCTCAGTGCACGATAGAAGGCCTCACCCGTGATCCGGGACGCCGGAATCAGTAGCTGGATGCTGCGGCTCGAGGGATCCGCAGTAGTTAGCCCCAGTGGGGCGGGCGCTGTTCACGCAGCCAGTCGGCCGTGTCATCGGGACGGTCGCCCCAGGCCCGGGGATCGTCTTCCTCCGCCACGGAAGGCAGGATGCCTTCAGCCGGCGCAGCAGCCGGTGCGGGGGGTTTGGCAGCCGGAGCGTGCCGCGGGGAGGCTGCGGAAGTCCCCCCGCTCCCCTGCTTGGCCGTCGAATCACTGGGCACGGAAGTCCCCGGGGGAAGGCAAGGTGCGGTCTGCAGCAGTCCCGGAGCCCGCGCGAGCGTGGCCGGGGCTACCGTACTCCGTCGGGAGCGGCGGCTGCGAGGCTCCGCCGAGGGCGCCTTGTCCGAACCCGAAGGCTGGTTCTCCGTATCAGCTTCCTCCCGGGTCACGGGAGGATGCACGTCCGCCTGTGGAGCCGCCTTAAGCGTTTTGTCCTGTTGTGCTGCCATTGCCTGTGTCTTTCCCTCCAGCTGCTGCGGCTGCGGCAGCAGCCGCAGCAGCGCGTATTGCAGGATTCGGTTCATCCTCCGCGCGCGGCCGGATCCGGGTGCTGCCGTGGGGCACCACGATGTTCCGGACGGCTGCCGGCGCGGCCTCCTTGATCGGCTCCGGCTGCGCTGCCGGCGCAGGCAAACCCAGGTAGCGGCTGACGAGGCCGGCGCAGGCCGCGGGATCAGTAAAGACCTCAATGGTCCACAGCGGCATGTACCGCCACCCCAGGCGTTCCAGTAGCTGGGGCCGCAGGCGGCTGCGCTCGCGCACGCTCATGCTCCGGTAGCGCGCTGTGCCGTCAGACTCGATGGCCATGGGAACAGCAGGATCGGATGCGGTGTGCCGGTCTACGGTGGCGACTATGTCAATGACGCCGTCGTAATGGTCCCAGACCTTGGCACCGCGGGACCGCAGCCGGCCCACCAGGTCCGCCACGAGCGGATCGTCAGACATGATCGAGTTTCCAGCGGGCCGCGGCGGGGTGGCCGCTGCCGGAGCGGCGTCGAGTTCGCGCTGTATCAGGCGGTAGAAGTCCAGCGCACCGTGGCCGAGGCGGGACTCGTCCAGGTCCGAGGGTTGGAAGCAGGTCAGCACATGCAGCCGCTGGCGTGCCCTGGTCATGGCGTTCACGAACCGGCCGCGGCCACCGGGCTCGGAAAGCAGTCCGAAGTTGTGCAGGGCACGTCCATGAGGAGTGCGGCCGAAGCCCAGGGAGAAGATGACTGCGTCGCGGACCAGTCCTGCAGCGCGGTCGGCGGTGACTACGCGGAAGGATTCTGCACCCGGTGCGAAGAAATCGGAGGCCCACGGGAAATTGGCCATCTGCACCCGGATCGCCTCCCCCACCCGAGCCGCATGGCGGGGACTGGCAGTGATGACTGCCAGCGACTGGCTCGGACGGCGCCGAACGTGTTCGAAAACCAGGTCGACCACCCGGTTCACTTCGGCAGAGACGCTTTCCACGCCCTCCTGGTCCGCGCTCGGCATGCCGGTGCCGTCAGCGAGGTATTCAACGGTCAGCGGCTTCTCGCCGGTGGCGACTTCGTCTCCCCGGGGAACCCAGGAAAGCCGTCCGCCGTAGAACTCGTCGCTCAGCTGCTTGAGCAGGCTCTTGTCCGTACCGCGGTACACGGTGGACAGGGCACGCCCGGGCAAGATGCGCGCGAGTGCTTCAAATGCGCTCGGAAGGTCTTCAGCCGCTTCTGCGGGCTGCCCCTGAACGTTGATGCTGAAGGGCCTCGGGCCGCCGAGGTTGCCGTCGCCGAAGGCAACGACCTGGCCGGCACGGGCGATGGCCGGCACGGCGGCCTGCAGGCTCATGGATTCGGCATCCAGGATCAGGAGCGCATCGAACCGCCGGGAGCCGGGCAGCATCATGGGAAGCAGCAGCGGACTCGCGGCCCAGACCGGAAGCAGCGAAGATACGAGCGTCTCAGACTGGCTGCTAAGGGAATCCACCGTCAGGGGACCGGACTTGATGACCTCCTTCAGGCGTTCGGCGTCTCGCGGCTGGTCCTTGATGCCCTGGCGCCACCGGCAGGCGAGTGCCCACCGGAGGCGTGCCGCACCGGAGGCGATGTGCGCGTTGTCCGCCAGCCGGTACTCCGCTTCGAGCCTGCGCAGGCTGTCGCCATCGGACATGGCCAGGTAGTCGTCACCGCTGATCATGGCCTCAAGGGCAGACTGCCACCAGGCCAGTTCCAGTTCGTAGCCGACCTGGCGGGGCGTGACTTCACGGGTTTCCAGGTCATCGAGGAGTTCCCCGAGTCCCTGGCCCCGCATTTCGTCAACGAGCAGGGTCCGTTCCGGCAGTGTCTCCAGGGTTTCCTTGTCCCCGGCCAGCGCCCGCAGGCGTTTCTCGAGGTCGTCCAGCGACTGGGCCGCCAGGTCCGGTTTGCCCGGAGTCCCCGCGAGGATTCCGGTCAGTGTGTCGAGCTTCTCCTTGACTGCCAGGTAGGTCCGGTTCAGGTCTGCCAGTCCGGTGGGAACGGACGGATGGCGCTGGGTGGTTGCATAACGGGACCAGGTGACCCGCTGCTGCTGGACCTGGACCAGGGACGTGTGCAGGTCCGAAATGTGCACGCCGGGACGAATGTATTCCTTGGCCACGCGCCGCAGGCGTGAGCGGGTCATGGAACTCATGTCGACGCCGTGCTCACGGCGCCAGGAGGAGGACGCGGTGGCGGAAATCAGGTCTGTGACGGGACGGTCAAAGATGTCCGGCGTGAATTTATCCAGGCTTTCGCGCACGGCAACCAGCAGTTCGAGCTGCTCACCCCATTGCGCGAACGTCTCGCCGAGCCGGATCTGGGAGTGCCCAGCCACTTCCTGGACGCGGGCGCGCAGCTGCGGCAGTTCTTCCGCCAGCTCTTCCGTGAGCTGGTGGGCGGCCTCGGTTTCCTTGCGGTTCAGGAGCTTGGCTCCGAACCAGGGGCTGGAGACCGCAGCCCGGGAAAAGCTGCCAAGTTCCGCAGCCCGGCGCAGGCGTCCGGTAAGTTCTGTGCGGTCGGTGATGCTGTCCAGCACGCTTCGCTTCAGGCGCACGGTTGTGGCCGGAGCGGGTGTCAGGGAGGTCAGCTCAGCCAGTGACTGCATGGCCTGATAGGGCGAGCATCCCCAGCGCTGCCGGACATTGTGGAGGGACTTTACGTGGTCACGCAGTTGGTGGCGGCTTTCCTGCAGCACCTTGTGCAAGTTTCCGAGATTGGGTTCTGAGGCCTTCTCGTTGCGGACAATAGCCCGGACCAGCCGGTCACGGAGCGCTTCTTCACCCAGACCGGCATTGACCTGCAGCACCAGGGAGCCAAGGTTCAGCGCATCCAGTCCGGAGACGAACTCGTTCAGGGTCCCGCGGCGTTCGGCCACCACCAGCACGGATTTGCCGGAGTTCACCAGGGCTGCGGCGGCGTTGATGGCTGTCTGGGTCTGTCCGGTGCCCGGAGGCGCGGAAACCACCAGGGATTCTCCGGCGGCCACGAGGTCCAGCACGTCCTGCTGTTCCTGGTCGGCGTCCAGCACGAGCAGTTCATCGGCCGGGGACCGGTCGTCCAGCGGCGGCAGTCCCGGGTCGGCGGCTTCGGCCGGTTCGGCACTTCCGTTGACGGCCGAGTCCATGAGGGCACGGAGGATCGGGTGCGAGGGATCCAGCGCAGCGTCGGCCGCCAGGTCGGGAAGGTCGGCAAAGGTGGAGAGCAGCAGCCGGTGTTCAATGTTCATCCCGCGCACGCCGTCGGTCAGCGCCCGCAGTCGGTCCAGGACGGGGTGCGGGTCAAAACGTGCGGTCCCGTAGGCCAGCCTGGCCAGGGAATCGGCGTCGACATCCAGGCCCTGCTGGACCTCCAGGTGCCGCACGAGCGCCGGATTCAGCTCTGCCTTTCCGGTGAGCTGCAGTTCGTAGTCGTCCTGGGAAGCGTGGACCGTGAGGGTGACAGGCGTCAGGAGTACCGGGGCAGTGAGGGATTCCGGCCGCACGGCTTCATCAGAGGCGTACCGCCAGGACGCAGTGCCCGCGGCGAGGTACCCGACGTCGAGTCCGCGGTCGGAGCCGAGTTCGTAGATCTTTGCCCGCAGCAGGCGTGCGGCACGCATCGCCGTGCGGTAGTGGTCGGCGTCGCGCAGCAGGGTTGAAAGCCGTGTGCGGCGGCCGGCGAGGAGCTGCGCCAGGCCTGAGGGGTGCGCGTGGGTCAGGTCGATGCTGTTGTCTGCCGAGACGGTGAAATGGAGCAGGGTGTCCGACCCCGCGTGCTGGCCCAGCCCGGCCAGCCACGGCAGCAGGAAGTCCGAGGCGCTGTCCTCGGGATTCTGCTCAGACACTGGAGTCCTCTTTCCTGCACTTCCGCGCGACGATCTCGACCAAACTGGCATACCCTCCAAGCTATCGTCAATTGCCGGATAGCTCCGAATAGCAACGCGGGGGGGGGGGGGGGGGGGGGGGCGCGCCCCCCCCCCCCCCCCGCGCCTAAGATGCTATTCCCACTCAATCGTTCCCGGCGGCTTGCTCGTGACGTCGAGAACTACCCGGTTGACGCCGTCCACCTCGTTGGTGATCCGGTTGGAAATCCGGGCCAGCAGGTCATACGGAAGCCGCGACCAGTCAGCGGTCATGGCGTCTTCGCTGGAGACCGGACGCAGCACGATCGGGTGCCCGTAGGTCCGTCCGTCGCCCTGGACACCGACGCTGCGGACATCAGCCAGCAGCACTACCGGCATCTGCCACACATCGTCGTCCAGGCCGGCTGCCGTGAGTTCGGCGCGGGCAATGGCGTCGGCGCGGCGCAGCAGGTCCAGCCGGTCCTTGGTGACCTCGCCGATGATGCGGATTCCGAGACCGGGACCCGGGAACGGCTGGCGGCCGACGATCTCAGCCGGCAGGCCGAGTTCGCGCCCCACGGCACGCACTTCGTCCTTGAACAGCAGACGCAGCGGTTCGACAAGCTCGAACTGCATGTCCTCCGGCAGGCCGCCCACGTTGTGGTGGCTCTTGATGTTGGCTGCACCTTCGCCGCCGCCGGATTCAACGACGTCGGGGTACAGGGTGCCCTGGACCAGGAACCGGATGGGCTCGCCGGCAGCTTTGGCCTCGGCCATGATCGCGCGCTCGGCTTCTTCGAAGGCACGGATGAACTCGCGGCCAATGATCTTGCGCTTGGTCTCCGGGTCGGTCACGCCCGCGAGGGCGCTCAGGAAGCGCTCCTGCTCGTTGGCGACGTAGAGGTTGACGCCGGTGGCCGCTACGAAGTCGCGTTCAACCTGTTCGGCTTCGCCTTCGCGCAGCAGTCCGTGGTCAACGAAGACGCAGGTGAGCTGGTCACCGACGGCCCGCTGCACCAGGGCAGCGGCGACGGCGGAATCCACGCCGCCGGACAAACCGCAGATCACGCGGGAGGAGCCGATCTGTTCACGGATCCGCTCCACCTGTTCCTCGACGATGTTGCCGGTGGTCCAGCTGCGGTCCAGGCGGGCTCCCTTGAACAGGAAGTTCTCCAGGACCTGCTGGCCGTGTGCAGAGTGCTTGACCTCGGGATGCCACTGCACGCCGTAGAGCTTCTTTTCCTCGTTGGCGAAGGCTGCCACGGGTGCGCCTGCCGTGCTGGCAAGGACGTCGAATCCCTCCGGCGCTTCCTGCACGCTGTCTCCGTGGCTCATCCAGGTGTTCTGGTGCTCGGGAGTGCCTTCGAGGATGGAACGGCTGCCGTCTACTGCGGCGGCGTCGGTCGATCCGTATTCACGCAGGCCGGTCTTGGCGACCGTGCCGCCCAGGGCAGCGGCCATGGCCTGGAAGCCGTAGCAGATCCCGAAGACCGGGACGCCTGCCTCGAACAGTTCAGGGTCTACTTTGGGGGCGCCCTCGGCGTAAACGCTGGACGGCCCGCCGGAGAGGATGATGGCTGCCGGGTTCTTGGCCAGCAGCGCTTCAGTGCTGTAGGTGTGCGGCACAACCTCGGAGTAGACATCGGCTTCGCGCACGCGCCGGGCAATCAGCTGGGCGTACTGGGCGCCGAAGTCCACAACCAGGACGGGGCGCTCTTCAATAGGAGCAGTCGCGGGATTAGTCACGGTTTCAAGGATAGTCGCCGCGGTACCCCTGCCGCACATCAGGGCGGCTCGCCGGGCTGTGTGACAGCCCGGCCGTCATACGGCTAGTAGCGTTTGGCGGCCTCAGGGTGCGCGGCGAGTTCCGCCAGGACCTGCTTGTGGGTGCGTGCCTCCACGATGAAGGACAGGAAGGGCACGACGCCGCCGAGCGCAACGACAATGAATTTGGTGAACGGCCACCGCATGAGCTGCCACAGCCGGAAGTCGGCGAGCAGGTACACAACGTACAGCCAGCCGTGGGCGATCAGTACGGCCGTGTAGAGGTTCAGCCCTCCCAGCATGACCGGCGGAATGTTGAGCATGTACTTCATGACCATTTCCGCCACCAGGAGCAGCAGGAAGATGCCGGTGACCCAGGAGGAGATTTTGTAAAAGGTCAGGGCCGAGCGGATCTGCGCGTGTGTTCCGCCAAACCGGCGCTTCTTCTTCTTCGGGCGCGGGGGCCTGGTGACTGCGGGATCGCTCACTTCTTTACCTCACTGCTGGTTGGTGCCGGCGGCTGTTCTTCGCCGTCAACGTCTTCAAAGTCGTCTTCGTCATATTCGTCGTCCTCGTATTCGTCCTCTTCGAGGCTGCGCTGATAGGAGTCAGCGAGGAGTCGCCACCAGAGGAACACGGCAAACCCGGCGAACACCACCCATTCGACGGCGTAGAAGATGTTCATCCAGTTGATGGTGGTTTCCTGCGGCTGCGGCGCGACGGTTACCGTTTCCAGGCCGCCTGCTGCTGCAGGCTCACCGTCCACCAGGGTTTCGTGTGCCGTGACGAATGCTGAGTAGAGCGGCTCGTCCCAGAGGTTGCCGAGTTCGGCGGTGGACAGGGCTGCAGAGGTTCCCTCCGGTACCGGTCCGGCAATCGGGGCTTCGGTGGGCAGCAGCCGTCCGGTGATGGTGATTTCACCCTCCGGGGCATTCCCGGCCGCAGCAGGATCGGCGGCCCATCCGCGCACAACGGGAATGGCTGCCTCTGAGGGCGCGCCGTCGACGTCGAACGCCGTAACGACCCAGTAGCCCTTCTCTCCGTCCTGGAGACGGTTCTGGACCAGGATCTGGTCCTCCGGCTGGAAGGTGCCCGTAAAGGTCACCATTTGGTCTGCTTCAGTCGCGTAAAGCGGTACGCCGGGAGTGAAGACTTCCGTGAGCGGACGTACTTCCTCGGTGGCGGTAACCGGAGGCGGGCCTTCGCTTTCAGCGGCGGAGAACTGCCATTCCGAGAGCAGCACGAACACGGTGGAAATGGCCAGGGCAAGGATCAGGCCGGCGATCCATCGCGGTTGCAGGGCAGTCTTAAGCACGGCTTAACGGTACTTCGTACTCGTGTAGAAAACCCAATGGACGGCGCCCCGGCGCCTAATGGTCAAAGAACACCAGCGAGGAATTAATCAGCTCGGCGATGACTTCGGGATCCTCTGCACGCCTCAGGGAGTCCCGGAACGCGGGCCGGAAAAGGGAACGCGCCAGCGTCGCCAGGACTTCCAGATGTTCCGAGAAGGAGGCGGCGGGGGTAGCGATCAGCAGCACCACTGTCGCCGGGCCGTCTGACGCACCGAAGTCAAGGCTGTGCCCGTACTTGCAGATCCCGACGGCGATCGAGGTCTGCACCGCATGCCGGCTCCTCGCGTGCGGCAGCCCAATCCCCCCGGGCAGGCCTGTGGCCATCTGGTGCTCACGGGCACTGACATCATTGATGAACCCCTCCAGGTCCGTCAGGCGTCCCTGCCGGTACATCCGCTCCGCCAGCTGCGCCGCAGCGTCCGTCCTGTCCCTGGCCACCATTTGCAGGATGACCATTTCCGGCTCGGTCAGGACAGCGCCCTTTTCATTCAGGCTCAGTTCTTCGCTCATCCGCTGGTCTCCCCCGGGTCAGCGCTGCGGTGCTATGTCCTCGACGGCGAGCCGGGCTGCGTCGGCGGAAACATCATCCGGCTGCTTTTGGCTGAGCCGTTCTGCTTCGACGCGGGCCAGGTAGTGCCGTACTTCGCTCTGCACCCGCTCGGCATCCCAGCCGAGGACAGGGGCCATGAGGTCCGCCGCGACGGGAGCCGCGGAGACCCCCCGGTCCCAGGACTCGATGGAGATCCGGGTCCGCCGTGCCAGCACATCTTCCACGTGCCGGGCACCCTCGTGCGTCGTGGCGTATACAACCTCGGCGCCCAGGTAATCGTCAGCGCCGGGCAGCGGCTCACCCAGCTTGGGGTTCTCGGCAATCAGGTCGAGCACCTCGGTGGCGAGGGCACCGTAGCGGTTGAGCAGGTGCTCCACGCGCACCACATGGATTCCGTAGTCATCGGCTGTGCGGTGCCTGCGGTTCCAGGCTGCCTTGTAGCCCACGGCGCCAAGCAGCGGGATCGTCTGGGTGCAGCTTTCAGGCACCTTCTCATCAAGCGCCCGCGCTGCTTCGTCCACGGCGTCCTTGGCCATGACCCGGTAGGTGGTCCATTTACCTCCGGCCACGACGACCAGGCCGGGAACCGGGTGGGCCACCACATGTTCGCGGGAAAGCTTGGCGGTGGAATCGTTCTCCCCCGCCAGCAGCGGCCGCAGCCCGGCATAGACGCCTTCGACGTCTTCGCGCGTCAGCGGCGTCTTCAGGACGGTGTTCACGTGTTCGAGGATGTAATCGATGTCCGCTGACGTCGCTGCCGGATGGGCCTTGTCCAGGTTCCAGTCCGTGTCCGTCGTGCCGATGATCCAGTGCCTGCCCCAGGGAATAACGAAGAGCACTGATTTTTCCGTGCGCAGGATCATGCCCACGGTGGACTGGATGCGGTCGCGGGGAACCACCAGGTGCACACCTTTGGACGCACGGACCTTGAGCTGGCCGCGGTCGGTGACCATGGCCTGCGTTTCATCAGTCCAGACGCCGGTGGCATTGACCACTTGGCTCGCGGCGATATCGAACTCGCGGCCCGTTTCCTGGTCGCGGACCCGGGCACCGACAACCCGCTCGCCCTCCCGGAGGAAGTCGACGACGGAAAGCCGGTTCACAGCGGTGGCACCGTAATGGACGGCGGTGCGGACCATGTTCGCCACGTACCGCGCGTCATCGACCTGCCCGTCGTAGTAGCGGATGGAGCCAATCATGGCGTCATCCTTCAGGCTGGGCGCAGCACGCAGGGTTCCGCGCCGGGACAGGTGCTTCTGCATCGGAACACCCCGGGAGTTCCCGGAGGTCATGCCGAGGGTGTCATAGAGGAAGATCCCCGCGCCGACATAGGGCCGTTCTACAAACCGTTTTGTCAGCGGGTACAGGAAGGGCACAGGCTTCACCAGGTGCGGTGCGATGCGCTGCAGCAGCAGGCCGCGTTCCTTCAAGGCTTCCTGCACCAGGGCGAAGTCCAGCATCTCCAGGTAGCGCAGGCCGCCGTGGATGAGCTTCGAAGACCGGGAGGAGGTTCCCGAAGCCCAGTCCCGGGCTTCGACCATGCCGACTTTGAGTCCCCTGGTGACAGCGTCAAGCGCAGCGCCTGCCCCGACCACTCCGCCGCCCACGATCAGGACGTCAAGTTCCCCTCCGGGCTCTGAAGTGGCCTGGAGCTTGTCCAGGGCAGCTTCGCGGTATTCCGGACTGAGTGCATTTGTTGCCATGGTCAAGATTCCTCTCTGAAGCAGGTGCCCCGGGGTGTGGGGTCGAACGCGATCAGGTGTTGTAGAGATAGGGGGAAACCAGCACCTCGATGCGCTGGAAGGCCTTCAAGTCAGAGTATCCGGTGGTGGCCATGGCCCGCCTCAGTGCACCCATGAGGTTGGAGGTCCCGTTGGTGTGGTGCGAGGGCCCCCACAGTACTTCCTTCAGCGGGCCGACGGTATCCAGGTGGACCCTGTCGCCGCGGGGAAGTTCACTGTGGTGTGCTTCCTGTCCCCAGTGCCAGCCGCGGCCCGGAGCTTCTTCGGCACGGGCCAGAGCGGAGCCCAGCATGACGGCGTCCGCACCCATGGCGATGGCCTTGACGATGTCGCCGCTGGTGCCCATGCCGCCGTCGGCGATCACGTGGACGTACCGGCCGCCGGACTCGTCCATGTAGTCACGCCGTGCTTCGGCGATGTCTGAAATGGCCGTGGCCATCGGTGCGTGGATGCCCAGTGCGCGCCTGGTGGTGGTGGTGGCCCCTCCGCCGAAGCCGACCAGGACGCCGGCAGCGCCGGTGCGCATCAGGTGCAGCGCCGGGGTGTAGCCGGCGGCGCCGCCGACGATGACCGGGACGTCGAGTTCGTAGATGAACTGCTTCAGGTTCAGCGGTTCAACATTCTTGGAGACGTGCTCGGCGGAGACAGTTGTTCCGCGGATGACGAAGATGTCCACGCCGGCGGCCAGGACAGTCTTGTAGAACTCCTGGGTGCGCTGCGGGGTGAGGGATCCGGCGACGGTGACGCCGGCGTCGCGCATTTCTGCGAGGCGGGAGGTGATCAGCTCTGCGCGGATCGGAGCAGTGTAGATTTCCTGCAGCCGGCGGGTGGCCGCCGGGTTGAAATTCTCCTGGCTGAGGACGGCGATTTCGTCGAGGACCGGCTGCGGGTCCTCGTAGCGGGTCCAGAGTCCTTCAAGGTTCAGGACACCGAGGCCGCCCAGGCGGCCGAGGGCAATGGCCGTGGCCGGTGACATCACCGAGTCCATCGGAGCGCCGATAACCGGCATCTCGAACTGGTAGGCGTCTATCTGCCAGCTGACCGAGACGTCCTGGGGATCGCGGGTGCGCCGGGAGGGCACAATCGCTACGTCATCCAGGGAGTAGGCTCTGCGCCCACGCTTGCCACGGCCAATCTCTATCTCGTTAGTCACTGCTCTAGGTTATCCCAGTCGCAAAAGGAAGCAGGCACCGCTCCGGGAGGAAACGGTGCCTGCTTCGAGGATCTGCGGCCTAGCGGCGGCCGTAGTTCGGCGCTTCGACGGTCATCATGATGTCGTGCGGGTGGGATTCCTTCAGGCCCGCAGGCGTGATGCGGACAAAGCGCCCCTTGGCCTTGAGCTCGGAAATGGTGTGCGCGCCGGTGTAGAACATGGTCTGGCGCAGGCCGCCCACCAGCTGGTGCGCAACGGCGGAGAGGGGCCCGCGGTAGGGCACCTGTCCTTCGATGCCCTCGGGGATGAGCTTCTCATCGGTGGGGACGTCCGCCTGGAAGTAGCGGTCCTTGGAGTAGGAGGTGTTCTTGCCGCGGGTCTGCATGGCGCCCAGGGAGCCCATGCCGCGGTAGGTCTTGAACTGCTTGCCGTTGACGAAGACCAGGTCGCCCGGGCTTTCGGCCGATCCGGCGAGCAGGCCGCCGAGCATCACGGTGTCCGCGCCGGCAACAATGGCCTTGCCGATGTCGCCCGAGTGCTGCAGGCCGCCGTCGGCAATGACGGGAACGCCCGCGGGGATGGCAGCCTTGGCTGCTTCATAAATGGCCGTAATCTGCGGAACGCCGACGCCGGCGACCACGCGGGTGGTGCAGATGGATCCCGGTCCCACGCCGACCTTGATGGCGTCAGCGCCGGCATCAATCAGGGCCTGGGCACCTTCGCGGGTCGCTGCCTGGCCGCCGATGACATCCACATGCGCTGCTGCGGGATCCTTCTTCAGGCGGGCAATCATTTCCAGCACACCGGCGCTGTGGCCGTTGGCGGTGTCCACCACGAGGACGTCGACGCCGGCCTCCACCAGCGCCATGGCGCGCTCGTACCCGTCGCCGAAGAAGCCGACGGCGGCACCGACGCGGAGCCTGCCCTCGTCGTCCTTGGTTGCGAGCGGATACTGTTCGGCCTTGTCGAAGTCCTTGACCGTGATCAGGCCCTGGAGTCGTCCGGCGTCGTCCACCAGCGGCAGCTTCTCGATCCGGTTCTTGCCCAGGAGCTCAACCGTCTCCTCCGGGGTGATGCCCACCCGGCCGGTGATCAGCGGCATCCGGGTCATGACTTCCCCGACCTTGCGGGAGGGATACTCGGACTTCGGGATGAAACGGGTATCACGGTTGGTCACGATGCCCAGGAGCTTGTTGTCCGGGTCCACGACGGGAAGGCCCGACACCCGGAAATGCGCGCAGAGGTCGTCCAGCTCCTGCAGCGTGGCGTCCGGGTCAATGGTGACCGGATTGGTGATCATGCCCGATTCGCTGCGCTTGACCCGGTCCACGTGCTCGGCCTGGTCCGCGATGGAGAGGTTGCGGTGGATGACGCCCAGCCCGCCGTGGCGGGCCATGGCGATCGCCATGCGCGATTCGGTCACGGTATCCATGGCTGCGGAGAGCAGCGGGGTCTGTACCGTGATGCGCTTGGTGAGCCGGGAACTGGTGTCCGCTTCGGACGGGATGACGTCCGTGGGACCGGGCAGCAGGAGGACGTCATCATAGGTCAGGCCGACGAAGCCAAACGGATCGTGTTCTGGGGACTGCTGGCTCAAGTGCGCGCCTCTTTCAGGACCGGGGAGTTGTGGGGGCCGGGCATCGCGGCCGCGTTTATCCAATCGTAGAACGAAACGGACCCGGTTCCGTATTCCGGACGGTACCTGGTGCAGCTAAATCGATGCTGGAACCGTGACGCCTTCCCACCCGGTGGCGTCGAGGATCCGCTGGGCCAGTTCCGGAGAGACGGTCTCCATGTAGGTGCGGTTGAGGTGGTCGTGGTCCTTGTAGACGATCACGTTGCCGATGATGCCCGGGCAGGAGTCCTCGAAACAGAACTGGTCGCTCATATCCAGGACGTGGACGCCTGGAATCCGTTCCTGGAGTCCGTCCAAGGGGGAAACCTCTGCCAGCAGCTGGCTGCGCGGGACGTGGCAGGCCTCGACGGAGAGGTCATTTGCCTCCAGGCACTTGAACATGTCGAATTCGAAGCGCGGATTGTCCCGCATGGCCAGCACGGCGATCCCGGCTTCAGCGAAGGCCCGCACACCGTCGTCGTAGCCTCCGGCCAGATGTTCGGCGGGACTGGATTCCTCCGTGACGGAGGCGACGGTGAACACGGCGTCCGGCATCAGGCCCAGTGTGTATTCGCCTGCCGCCTCGTTGAATGCATTGCATTCCTCGGAGCGTTCCGGGTCTTCCGCTCCGTAGCGGCAGCCCATCTTCAGGACGGTGACCACGTGCCAGTCGTTGGCCAGTGCGACGGGCCGCAGTGCTGCCGTCCACTGCATGGCGTGGGAATCGCCGAGCACGACGATTCTCTTTTGGGCACCGTCCGCGCTGCCGATCTGCTTGCAGGACTTTTCCAGGACGCTTCCTTCGGCCGGAGCGAAGTCCTCGTCGCACGCTTGATCGAGCTTCGCCCATTCCTGGTCCATCTCGGAGGCTGAGGGTTTCACCAGGGCGGTCGTCGAGGCAGCGGTCTGGAAATCAGGGTCAAGTGAGAGGGCACCGGGGTTGTCGGCAATGCTCTGCAGCCGGACGGCCTGCGCATCAGAGGCGACCTTGGCCTGCCACCCGGCCAGCGGCGCTGCGACCAGGGCGAAAGAGGCCGCGAGCACCAGTGCGGATCGCCACGATGCGGCTTCCGGCCAGGACCAGCCGCGCAGCGGGGTTTCCACCAGTTTGGTCGTGAGTACTGCCAGGAGCAGCGAAACGGCAATCACTGCGGCGCCGTCGACGATTCCGGCGTTTTCCTGGCCGGAGGCGATGAGCCAGAAGACCAGGACGGGCCAGTGCCAGAGGTACAGGGCATAGGAGTTGTCTCCCAATGTCACCAGCGGCTTCGCCGCAAGCCAGCGGTCCACTCCCCGCCTGCTGCCGGTGTCGCCCGCAGCAATCACCATGGCGGCTGCCAGGGTGGGCCACAGGGCCAGGTATCCGGGGAACTGCTGCTGCACCTGCAGGATGATGCCGCAGCTGAGCATGGCTGCCACGCCGGTCCAGCCGATCAGGATGCGAATCCTGCGGCCAAGGCGCAGATAGGGCAGCGCCAGTGCCAGGAGGGTTCCCAGCGCGAATTCCCAGAGCCGGGTCCGAGTATCGAAATAGGCATAGGCCTGGTTCGCGCCGGTCTGCCAGATGGAGAACGCGAGCGAGGCAGCGAAGATGATCCCGAAGATCCCGGTCAGCACGGTCCGGTAGCGGATCCGGGCAAGCCGGGCCACCGGAAGCGCGGCAGCGAAAAGGAGCGGCCACAGCAGGAAGACCTGGCCCTGGATGGAGAGGGACCAGAAGTGCTGGAGCGGGCTGGCGCCGCTGTGGTCCGCGGCCAGGTAATCGACGGCGTTGTTCGCCAGGGTCCAATTCTGCACGTAGAAAAGGGAGGACCAGGACTCGGTGATGAGGTCCTGCCGGTAACTGGCGGGCAGCAGGAACGCAGTGGCCGCGAGGACGGCGAGGAGCACGACGACGACGGCCGGCAGCAGCCGCTTGAACAGGTGCAGCCAGTAGCGGCCCAGGGCCAGGGCTTTGCCTGCTTCGGCTTTGCGGACAAAGGAACCGGTGAGCAGGAAGGCGGAGATGAGGAGGAAGACGTCCACGCCGCCGGAGACCCTGCCAAGCCACACGTGGTAGACGACAACCAGTATCACCGCCAGGGCGCGCAGACCCTGGACTTCGGGACGGTAGCGGCGTTCACCTGTTAGGGAGGCGGGGGGAACTGACGGTTTTTCGGAGCGCGAAGCGGCAGCGTGCTGCTCGGTTGCTGACACTTGCGGGTGTCCTTTCAGATGGCAAATACCGCAAGAGTTTACCTGTCCCTGCGCCCGCCCTTTGAATAACCCGCCTCGGCGCGCCCGGGCCGGCACACGCAAAAGGGCCCCTCCGGGGCGGAAGTCCGCGCCTGGAGGGGCCCAATTGATCAGCCCAAATTAGTGCTGGTGACCGTGGTCATCATTTTCTTCGGAGGGCTTCTCCACAACCAGCGCCTCGGTGGTGAGGACCAGTGCGGCGATTGATGCTGCGTTGCGCAGGGCCGAACGCGTGACCTTGACCGGGTCGATAATGCCGGCTTCGATCAGGTTGCCGTATTCGCCGGTTGCAGCGTTGAAGCCGTGGTTGACTTCGAGCTCGCTGACCTTGGAGACAACGACCATGCCTTCGGCACCGGCGTTCTCGGCGATCCAGCGCAGCGGCTGGGCCAGCGCCCGGCGAACCAGGCCAACGGCCGTGGCGGCGTCGCCGTCGAGCTTCGCGACCTCGGAATCGGTATCCAGGGCACGGGCAGCGTGGACCAGCGCGGAACCGCCGCCGGCCACGATGCCTTCTTCCAGGGCAGCACGCGTGGAGGACACAGCGTCCTCGATACGGTGCTTCTTTTCCTTGAGCTCAACCTCGGTGGCTGCGCCAACCTTGATCACGCCGATGCCGCCGGAGAGCTTGGCCAGGCGTTCCTGCAGCTTTTCACGGTCCCAGTCGGAATCGGTGCGCTCGATCTCGGCACGGATCTGTGCCACGCGGTCGGCGACGTCGGCTTCGGAACCGCTGCCGTCGACGATCGTGGTGTTGTCCTTGGTGACGGTGATGCGGCGGGCGGAGCCCAGCACCTCCAGGCCAACCTGGTCCAGCTTCAGGCCGAGGTCCGGGGACACAACCTGGGCGCCGGTGAGCGTGGCGATGTCCTGCATCATGGCCTTGCGGCGGTCACCGAAGCCCGGAGCCTTCACTGCGACGACGTTCAGGGTGCCGCGGATCTTATTGACCACCAGGGTGGACAGCGCTTCGCCGTCAACGTCTTCGGCAATGATGAACAGCGGCTTGGAGGCCTGCAGTGCCTTTTCCAGCAGCGGCAGGAACTCTGCAACCGAGGAGATCTTGCCGGAGTTGATCAGGATGAGGGCGTCTTCGAGGACGGCTTCCTGGCGCTCCGGGTCAGTCACGAAGTACGGCGAGAGGTAGCCCTTGTCGAACTGCATGCCTTCGGTGATGACCAGTTCGGTGGACGTCGAGGAAGATTCCTCGATGGTGATGACGCCGTCCTTGCCGACCTTATCGAAGGCTTCGGCGAGGAGCTGGCCGACTTCTTCGTTCTGCGCGGAGATCGCTGCCACGTGGGCAACCTGGTTGCCTTCAACTTCCTTGGCGTTCTCCAGCAGGCGGGCCGCAACGGCTTCGACTGCGGTTTCGATGCCGTGCTTCAGGGCACCGGGTGCGGCGCCTGCTGCCACGTTGCGCAGGCCTTCCTTGACCAGCGCCTGGGCCAGCACCGTTGCGGTGGTGGTGCCGTCACCGGCGACGTCGTTGGTCTTGGTGGCAACTTCCTTGGCCAGCTGCGCGCCAAGGTTCTCGTACGGATCGTCGAGCTCGACCTCGCGGGCGATGGTGACGCCGTCGTTGGTGATGGTGGGGGCGCCCCAGGTCTTGGCGAGCACCACGTTGCGGCCGCGCGGGCCGAGGGTGACCTTGACGGTGTTGGCGAGCTTGTCGACACCGGCTTCCAGTGAACGACGGGCGGAGTCGTTGAACTCCAACTGCTTTGCCATGTGTGTGTCCTTTCCGACAACAACTACATCTACAAAAGAAGACCCCGGCCGAATCTGGCCGGGGTCTTCAAAGACTTACTTGACGACGATGGCCAGCACGTCGCGTGCGGAGAGCACCAGGTATTCCTGGCCGCCCTGCTTGACCTCGGTTCCGCCGTACTTCGAGTAGATGACGACGTCGCCCTCGGCGACATCGATCGGCACACGGTTGCCGTTGTCGTCAACGCGGCCGGGGCCGACTGCTACGACTTCGCCCTCCTGGGGCTTTTCCTTAGCGGTGTCCGGGATAACCAGGCCGGAAGCCGTGGTCTGCTCAGCTTCGAGCGGGCGAACAACGATGCGATCCTCAAGGGGCTTAATAGAGACCGACACTCGGGCTCTCCTTTGCTTAGTTACTAACGGGTTTGTGGACCGTCGGTAGGCGCTTGCCGTCGTCGCGGGTGCCGGTGAACGCTTCCCTCAGGAATTAGCACCCTCACGTGGGGAGTGCTAAGTCAGACTTTATGCAACGGTTAGCACTCGGTCAAGGTGAGTGCCAACAAAGTTCCACCAGACGCCTTGGCCCCCCGTGGCGCCGGAGTGTCTCTGTTACGGATTCGGTCTTCTCGCCCGGCAGCTCAAGTTGCTTAGCCTTGCCTAACAAGATAACTTTCAAGGGCGCGCAAAAATTAGCCAACAATTTTGTGTCCTAATGGCGGAGGCATCCGGCATGCGGCGCATCCTTCGAGAGAAATACTGGAGCACCACTCGTGAAGACGACCCTGAAGTCCCGGCTGCTGGCCGGAACCGCCCTCGTGTCCCTGCTTGCCGTGAGCGCGTGCGGCCAGGAGACCGAAGCCGCTGCTGATCCTGCCGCCACGGAAGCCGGCACGGTCACCGTCGAGCACACACAGGGGACCACCGACGTTCCGGTCAACCCCGAGACTGTCTACACCTTCGACCTTGGCGCGCTGGACACACTCGATGCCCTGGGCATTGAAGTCGACGGCGTACCGGCCGCGAACTTCCCCGAGTCCCTCTCCAAGTACGGCTCCGATGACTACGCCAAGATCGGCAGCATGAAGGAACCGGACTTCGAAGCCATCAGCGCCGGGGCCCCGGACCTGATCATCATGTCCGGCCGCACCGCAGACTCCTACGAAGAGTTCTCCAAGATCGCCCCCACGATCAACCTCAGCACCGACGCTGCGGATCCGTGGAACTCCTTCGTCTCCAACACCGAAATCATCGGCGAAATCTTCGGCAAGGAAGCCGAGGTCGAGGAGAAGCTCGCCGCACTCGATGCCAAGGTCGACGAAACCAAGGCAACCGCTGCCGACGCCGGCAACGGCCTGATCATCATGACCAGCGGCGGCGAAATGACCGCTTACGGCGAGGGCTCGCGCTTCGGCCTGATCCACGACGTCCTCGGTGTTGCCACTGCTGCTGACATCAAGTCCGAGGCCCAGCACGGCGAATCCGTCTCCTTCGAATATGTCGCCGAGATCAACCCGGACAACCTGTTCGTCATCGACCGCGACGTCGCAGTCGGCAACGCCGGCGAAGTTGCCTCCGCTGTGCTGGACAACGAGCTTGTCATGGGCACCAAGGCTGCCCAGAACGACCGCATCACCATGCTCGACTCCTCGAGCTGGTACCTGGTGGGCTACGGCCTGAACAACGTTGATGCCATGGTCAGCGCTGTCCAGGACGGCATCTCCTAACCGTCCCCTTACCTGCTAGATCCTCACTGGCCGGGACCGCCTTCGGGCGGCCCCGGCCAGTGAGGGAGACGGAACCTTCATGACAACACAGATCAGCTCCGACGCTCCGGCAGCCGCCGGAGCCGCTGCCGTATCCGGACCACGACGCCGGGTCCCCGGTCCGGCAGCCATGCTGGTCCTTGGCGGCGCCGCCGTCCTGGTGCTCGCCGTCGTCAGCATGTTCGTGGGAGTCAGCGATGTCTCCCTGTCCTCGCTGCTCGCCGGCGACGAACACGCCTGGAATATCTTCTGGGTCAGCCGGGTGCCGCGGACCCTGAGCATCATCCTCGCCGGCATGGCGCTCAGCGTGGCCGGTCTGATCATGCAGCTGATGGCTCGGAACAAGTTCGTGGAGCCGTCCACCGTCGGCACCATCGAATCTGCGTCCCTGGGCATCCTGGTGGTAACCGTCCTCATCCCCGGCGCCTCGCTGTTCATGAAGATGTCCACTGCAACACTCTTCGCCGTGGCCGGAACAGCCCTGTTCCTGCTCATCCTGCGCCGCATCCCGCTGCGCAACACCCTGATCGTTCCCCTTGTGGGCATCATGCTCGGCGGTGTGATTGCCGCCGTCACTACTTTCTTCGCCTACCGGTTCGACCTGCTGCAGACCCTGAATTCGTGGATGACCGGAGACTTCTCCGGGGTGCTGCGCGGACGCTATGAACTGCTGTGGATCGTCGGCGCGCTGACCTTGATCGGGTTTCTGGCCGCAGACCGGTTCACCGTTGCCGGCATGGGCCAGGAGTTCACCACCAACCTCGGCCTGAACTACAACCGCGTCATGACCCTTGGCCTGATCATCGTGTCCCTGATCAGCGCCGTCGTAGTGGTCAGTGTCGGTTCCGTGCCGTTCCTGGGACTCATCGTCCCGAACCTTGTGTCGCTCCTGGTCGGCGACAACGTCCGCCGCGCCATCCCCTGGGTGGCGATCTTCGGTGCCGGCTTTGTGCTGGCCTGCGACATCATCGGCCGAACGATCCGCTACCCCTATGAAATCCCGGTGGGCGTGATTGTCGCTGCCGTGGGCAGCGTCCTGTTCCTCTACCTGCTCCTTCGAAAGCGCTCCGCCCGTGCCTAGCTCCCCCACCAGCGTCCTGCCCTCGGCAATGACAGTGCAGCGCCGCCGTCCGGTGCGAAACCTCTCCCCCACGTTCTGGATCATCGCCCTCTCTGTTGTGGCCGCAGCTCTCGTTGCCATTTTCATGACCATCGAGCTGCGTGGAAACATCGGCTATGTCCTGCCGCGCCGCGCCATCAAGGTGGGCTCCATGATCCTGGTTGCCTACGCCGTCGGGGTTTCCACTGTGCTGTTCCAGACCGTGACCGCCAACCGGATCCTCACTCCGTCGATCATGGGCTTCGATGCCCTGTACGTGCTGATCCAGACCGTCCTGGTCTTCACCTTCGGCGGCGGACTGGTGCTCTCCATGTCCGAGCCGCTGCGCTACGGAATGGAAGTCGCCCTGATGGTGGGCTTCTCCTTCCTGCTCTACCGCTGGCTCTTTACCGGCGGGGGCAAGTCCCTGCATCTGATGCTGCTGGTGGGAATCGTGCTCGGCACCATGTTCCGTGGCATGTCCTCGCTGCTGCAGCGGCTGATCGAGCCGAGCGAGTTCATCATCCTGCAGGACCTGTTCTTCGCGTCCTTTAACAATGTCGACGGCGCACTGCTCGGCTATTCGCTGATTGCCGTGGCCATCGTCAGCGTTCCGGCCTGGCGGATGCGGCACTCCCTCGATGTGATGTCCCTGGGCCGGGATACCTCCATCAACCTGGGCGTGAACCACAAGCGGTCGGTAACCGGCGTCCTGGTGATCTGCTCGGTCCTGGTTGCCGTCTCCACCGCACTGGTTGGCCCGGTTACCTTCTTCGGGCTGCTGGTGGCATCACTCGCCTACCAGTTGTGCTCCCACTTCTCCCACAAAGCCGTGGTTCCCATCGCCGTCCTGCTGGGCATTATTGCCCTGGTGGGCGGCCAGCTGGTCCTCGAACGCATCTTTGCCTTCGACACCGCGCTGAGCATCGTCATTGAATTCGTTGGCGGAATCGTCTTCCTGATTCTGCTCCTGAAAGGCTCCCTCAAATGATCCAGGTAACCGGCGTCACCAAGACCTACGGTTCCACTGCAGTAGTGGACGGGGTGAGCTGCCACATCAAGGAAGGCGGCGTCACCTCAATCATCGGCCCCAACGGAGCCGGCAAGTCTACGCTGCTCTCCATCATCAGCCGCCTGCTGAAGGCCGACGCCGGTTCGGTCACGGTGGACGGGCTGGACGTCTCTGCCGCGCCGGGCAAGTCTCTGGCCCGCAAGATGGCGATCCTTCGGCAGGACAACCACCTGACCGTCCGGCTCACCGTCCGCGACCTGGTCGGCTTCGGCCGCTACCCGCACAACGGCGGGCGTCCGACGGCGGTGTGCCGGGACAAGATCGAGCAGGCCATGGCGTTCCTCGATCTCACCGAGCTGTCCGACCGCTTCGTTGACGAGCTTTCCGGCGGCCAGCGCCAGCGTGCGTTCATCGCCATGGTGCTGGCACAGGACACTGATTACCTGCTGCTGGATGAGCCGCTCAACAACCTTGATATGAAGCACTCCGTGGAGATGATGCGGCTGCTCCGCCGGCTCACCGATGAGCTGGGCAAGACCGTCGTCCTGGTCATCCACGACATCAACTTCGCGTCCTGCTACTCGGACGACATCATTGCCATGGCGGAAGGCAAGCTGCTCCATCAGGGGCCGCCGTCAGCGATCATGCAGCCTGAGGTCCTGAAGGACATCTACGAGATCGATATCCGGATCGAGGAGATCGAGGGCAACCGGATCGGCGTGTACTTCGCCTAGCCCGGCCTAGGGGTACGCGGCCCAGACTTTTCCGTCCGGAGCCTTGCCGTCTGCCGGCCGATGGTCGAAGCCAGGCAGTTCCGGGATCCAGAGCAGAGTCCCTTCAACCGTCGCATGGATGAACCGCACGAGTGTGTCCCAGACAACGGCTGAAGAGACCGGCTCCAGCATCACCGAGTCGTTCCCTTCAGCCGGTCCCAGACGGTACTGGCCGGCAGATCCCGCGTTCACGAAACCGAACCAGCCACCCGTCTCCTCATCGAGGATCTCCCAGTCAGTCCAGGGTTGTTCCCACATGCGCCGGGCAGCCTCACCCAGGCCATCCGGAGCGCTTGCCTGCGCGGATTTCGTTCTGGCCACGTACTGGTCCTTCGTCAGGACCACGGGCTCGTGCGGAACGCTCCATGCCGGTGAGAAGCCCAGCCAGTCCGCTATGGCCTTAGGGACGGCATTTGCCTGGAGCAGCTGAACGGACAGGTCATCCGGACCCGGTACCCGGGCGGATGGAGTGGAGAAGCGTGAAGGTCCCGCTGTCAGCCTGCCGATGCCGCCGCCTATCCATACCTGGAGAACGGCGCCGCCGTGCGCGTCGCCCGCTGTGACGCTGAAGGCTGCGTCCGGGCTGCGCAGCGGTGCAACGAACGCAGTGCCTGCCGGTGTCAGGGAGCCACCTGCGGCGAGGAAACCTGCGTCCCGAAGCGCGGCGAACTCCGGGCCTTTGCGCTGGAACATTCCCAGCCGGTTCCGCTTTGCCATGCTGTCCATCAGTTCCAGGGCGGGGATGGGCAGGAGGAGTGCCGGTTCCTGGTAGGGCTGGGCTGCAGCCAGCCTGGCCAGATCCTCGCGGTCCTCTCCCGCCAACCGGCTTGCTGCTTCATCCAGGCGCGGTTCCGTGGGCGCGATGGTGTCCATCAGGCTGCGTTCCTGATCTTCCGCAGCGTTGGCTCCGGGATCGATCCGAAGATCCATAACCATCTGCTCGAACAGCAGCTTCATTCCAGCGAGCTGGTCAACGCTGTAGCTTGCCGTTGCCTCGACTACCCGGTTACCTGCGATCCACAGCCAGCGGTCCACGCAGACCGGATGCTGCTCCACCTGATGAACGAAGCGCTGCCTGCGGCCGGTTACCGGGCCGTCGGGGGCGTTCATTGTCCACATCTCGTGGGCAATGATGCGGACCTGCTGTGCCGTCTGCATGGTCGAAGCCAGTGCCGCGGTTGCGTACCGGACCAGCGAGATCCCGTTTGCAGGTGCCCAGCGCAGTACCATGTTGGGCCGAAAGATCCCGGAGGGGACCGGCGGATGTGCGACGACGATCGTGTCTGCTGTTCGCTGTTCCAGTTCCCATCCATCCGGGCAGGGAACCCGGAAACCGTGCAGCCCTTCGTAGCTGAAGCCGGCCGCCTTGGTCACTTTTTCAGCCTCCCGTTCGAGTCGTAAAAGTCCTTTACAAACCGGTCTTCTCCGCGGGCCTCGAGTTTGTCTCCCTCTTTCATCCACTTGGGCTGGAGGAACTTGGGCATCCAGAACCAGCCCATGAGCCCGAGGCCGAGGCATCCGAGAAGAAGAGCACTGTAGGGCATGATCAGTGCATCGATGCCGGTTTCGTTCACGAAATGCTGCGGGGCCATGAGGAGGAGCCAGGCCCCTAAAAAGGTGGTGGCCAGTGACGGTTTCCCCGGCATGAAACTATCCAGGATCAGCAGGCCGACAAACTTCTTTGTATAAAGCAATACGCCGCCCACGAACGGGACGATCCCCAGAAGAAACAGGATCGCGGAGAGCGCCCACTGGTTGGTTCCAGATTCCATATTGGGCATCGCTGCTCATCCCCACTGCGCTGTCTGCATGGTCGAAGCCAGTGTCGCGGTTGCATATGGCCCGGCGATATCCCGTTCGCAGGTGCCCAGCGCAGGACCATGTTGGGCCGAAAGATCCCGGGGGATACGGGCGGATGCGCGACGGCGGGCATCTTCCCCGGAGCTCTCGACGATCGCCCAGCCATCCGGGCGGGGGAACTGGATACCGGGTGCGCGTTCGTAGCTGAAGCCGGCAGCATTAGTCATTGCTTCTTTTCCCCGTTCGAATTGTAAAAGTCCTTCACAAACCGGTCTTCCCCGCGGGCCTCCAGTTTGTCTCCCTCTTTCATCCACCGCGGCTGAAGGAACTTCGGCATCCAGAAACATCCCAAAAGGCCGATGGCGAGGCACCCGAGAAGAAGAGCGCTATAAGGCATGATCAGGGCGTCAATCCCGGTTTGATTCACGAAGTGCTGCGGGGCCATGAAGAGGAGCCATGCCCCAAGATATGTGCATGCCACTGACGGCTTGCCAGGCATAAACCTGTCCAGGATCAGGAGACCCACAAACTTTTTTGTGTAAAGGAGGAGGCCTCCAGTAAACAGAATGAGCCCAAAGGGCAACATGAACGCAAAGAACACCCAATAGTTAGTTTCAGATTCCATGCTGCGCCTCGCCTTGCTTTTTATTGCCGATGCCAGGGGGCTTCGTTATGCACTCAAGCTTTCTCATACTCCGCATTCGTATTCCATTCCAGTAAGTGGTCAACCGCCAAAGAGTTTGTCCCACCCCTTCGCGAAACTGTCTACGGCATCCATGACACCGTCAGCTGCTACGTCTTTCAACGTGCGGCCGCCCAAGGAATCAAATTCTATTGAGGTAACCGCTGAAATGCCGATACCGATGAAGGCCCCAACTACGGTGCCAACCGGACCCCCGATTGCGGTACCGATGAGAGCACCGGCGCCAGCTGCACCGATGTCAATACCCGCCTTGGTGCCACCCTTTACCCCGCCCTCGAGGTTTGCCCGTCCGTTGAGTTCATCCCGGCTCCATCCCGGGTTCGCGTGCAGCAGTTCGTTGTAGGCGTCCTCCCGCTCACCGGCAATCGTGAATCCCGCTGTAACAACTGTGAATACACCGCCACCGATCTTGATCCCTTTCGCTGCCGTGCCAAGGTCTTTAAACCTGTCCGGCGGGACCCAGTTCGATGGATTCGCATTTACCCGGTTGCGGTACCAGCCAGAGTGGTTATAGAGGCCCCTGAATACATCAGGCCGAAGATCGAAACCGAAGACGGTAGTGAGTTTCCATTCCCCGTCAGTGATCCACCGTCCCCTGGCCATATGCCGTATACGCTCCTCCACCGTTAGGTATCGGCGGTACACCGGGACGGGTGTCGGTACTTTGGTAACAGTTTGGCGAGCAGTGGTGGCGCTTATCGTTGTCGCTGCTGTTCCGTAGAGAACCGCCGCGGGGATACTCGTGGCGGCGTCCAGGAACCAACCGTCACCTCGAAAAGCGGACCGCAGTTTTGCATCGGTTTCCTCTTCCAGGGCACGGTATTGGGCGGCCAGTGCCGATATCTCGGCAGGCAGGAGAAGATCCGCCGTGGCTGCCGGAGGCGGAGTGTAAGCCTGGTCAGCAGTGCACTTCGCCACCAGGTCGACGGCAGCGCGAATCTCCGCCGCTTTGACCCGCGCGATGAGTGAGCTCCGTCTGGATTCCAGGGCGCGAATGCTGTTGGCAAATTCTGTCAAAGCACTGCACACTGCGCCGGCTGAGTCCTCCAGCATCCGGGCATTAGGCATAACGTTCTCCAATGCGGCCAGAATCTCGGCGGCACCGTCTCCGGAGTAGTGCGACCGGAGTTGCTGCCAGGTGTTTTGAGCCTGCTCGACACTTTGGAGGTATGCCTCCCCGGCCTTTTTCACAACAGGTGCGGCATTCCCGACTGCATCGGGCGAACACCAGCCGAAGAGTATGGATGTGTCGATGGACATCAGAGGCGCCCGTCCAATTCAGGTTCCGCCAGGATCCCGGCCTGCACTTCAGCGAGACGGTTCCTCGCTGAATCAGCCATCTCCCGGTCTGCTGACGCAATGATGGACACTGCCTCCCGGACGCCTTCGACTGCGTTGAGAATTCGGGTTTCCGCTGCCTGTATCTGCCGGCTCATTGTGCCCTGCCACAGCTCTGCGAGCGCTTGGCCGACGATCCCGGATCCACCGATGCAGGCCAGTTCAGCTTCCTCCGTACCTTCGCGGAGGGCCATGAGGGCCTCGGATCGACCCTCCGCCTCCTCTATTTGGGCAAGGACGTTTGCGCACCCTTCCGGATTGACGTCGTAGCCGTACAGTGGCATGCGCATCACCTCCCCCTTGCAGCTAGTCACAGCGCGTATGTCTATACGCTCGCCCTCATCCGGCGACCGCGCTGTTCTCCTTTCGGGCGAGTGTACGTGCTACCGGGCCGCTAGGATTTGGCTGCGCTCAGCCTGTGGATAGCCTCCTCGAGTACCTCGGGCGCACAGCCAAAATTCAATCGGGCACAGCCTGCCCCGTCCGTCCCGAACTTGAGGCCTGGTTCAAGTGCCACACGTGCCTTTTCGAGGGCGGTTGCCGCTGGGTCGTCTCCCCAGCCCAGCGCGCGCAGGTCAAGCCAAGCCAGATAGCTGGCATCGGGGAAGCGGTACCCCACTCCGGGCAGCTCCGCGGACAGCAGTTCTCCGAGCAGTTCCCGGTTGGCTGCCAGGACGGCCAGCACGCCGTCGAGCCACTCCTCGCCCTCGGCATACGCGGCGGCCGTGCCGTGCAGGCCAAGGATTGAGGTCCGGAAGCCTACTTCCTCCGGCATTTCATCCAGCAGCAGCCGGGTCTCGGGGGCCGAAGCAATCATCAGGGCGCACTTTGACCCGGCGATGTTCCACCCCTTACTGGCCGCCGTGACGCACACACCGTGGGCGCGGGCATCGTCGGAGACGGACAGGAAGGGGGTGAAGGTCTCCGGGGAATAGACCAGCGGCGCATGGATTTCGTCGCTGACCACCGTAACGCCGTACCTGGCTGCCAGACGGGCGACGGCGCCGAGCGTTTCCTTCGGGTGCACCAGGCCCAGCGGGTTGTGCGGGTTGCACAGCAGCAGCGCCCGGGCACCAGCGGCGAACGCCGCCTCAAGCCCGTTCAGGTCCAAGAACCACCCGGCGTCGTCCTGGAGCAGCGGCACCTCGCGGACCTTGCCGCCCGCCTCCACGGGAAGATCGAAGAACGGCGGATAAACCGGCGGGGTTATGACCACCTCATCCCCCGCGGTTATGACCTGCCGGAGGGTTTCCACGATGGCCACGCTGACGTCGGTGGTGGTCCGTACGTCCTCCGGGTCCACTTCCCAGTTCCAGCGGCGCTCCGCGAAGCCGGCGAACGCCGGCCCCACCGGACCGGGTCCGGCTACGTAGCCAACGTCGGACGCTTCGATCCGTTTGATCATCGCGCGGGCTACGGGCGGGGCCAGCGGGAAGTCCATTTCCGCTACGAACATCGGCAGCACGTCACCGGGGTAGGTGCGCCATTTGGCACTGGTACGCCGGCGCAGAACATCGAGGGAATCAACAGCCATCTCAGTCATTGCCCCAAGATACCCGGTATCCGTGCCTTGGCCTCCGCACCCTCGGCGGGTCCGCCGTTCACCGGGGCCGCCGCTTACCGCGGGTCGAATGCTCCCTGGGCTGCGGCAAGGATGAAATTGACCAGGGTGTCCCAAACCGCCGACACCGGCTCAGGTTCAAGGGCCACGCCGCCGCTCCGCGGATCTGCGGTTGCGAGGAATGGGCCGGCGTCCCCTGCCGTGACCCAGCCCAGCTTCCTGCCGCTGTGCACGTGCTCAATGTTCCAGCCCACCCAGGGCTGGGCCCACATCCGTGCTTCGGCTTCGCCCAGTCCCTCGGGAGCCTCGACGGCGGAGCCGGCATTGAGCCGGCGCTCGAACAGTTCACCGGACAGTCGCAGCGGGTACTGACCCACGGTCCAGGACGGAACCAGGGGAAGCCATTTTGCAAGAAAGACGGGCAGCGCTGCAGCGTCGATATTCAGCAGCTCGCAGCTCCCCTGCGGAATGGCCGTGGACTTCAGTGCAGAAGCAGCGGGGCCGGCGGCGACCAGTGCCGAGCCGCCTCCCAACCAGGCATCCATCCCGGTGGAGCCGTCGGGGCCGACGGCGCTGGCCGTGAACTGTGCCTGCAGCCCGCGCAGCGGCTGCACCAGTTCCCGTCCCGCCGGGGTCAGCCGGCGGCCGTCCAGGATCCCCTGTGCCTGCAATTCGGCCACGGGTTCCCTGGCGCCGGCTGCGTCGAACCTTCCCAGCGCATCCCGGTTTGCCATTGACAGCAGCAGGCTGAGGCTTTCCGGGCCGCTGATCTGTCCGCTCACCCGGTGGAGCTGTTCGGCCCGCAGCGGCGCCAGATCCTCAGCCGGTGTCTGCAGCAGCCGGGAAGCTGCCTGGTCGAGCCTCGGCTCGGCACCGGCCGGACCGGCAGGGATTCCTGCTGCCGCCGGGGCTGCGCGGCGCATCTGGAAGACCATGTCTTCGAACAGCGGGCGCATTCCGGTGTGCTGTTCGAGCGCATAGCTTGCTGTGGCTTCCAGCGAACCGCCGGTATCGCTGAAAAGCCAGCGGTCCACACACACAACCTGTCCCTCTGCCACCCTCACGAAGCGCTGCTGGCGGCCTTCAACCATGGGACCCTGGGGGTCAAGCTGCTGATGCCACAGCTCACTGGAGATGATGTGGGTTCCTGGAAGGACCAGTGTGCCCGCGAGCGCAGCCGTGGAGAGCCGGGGCAGCGAAACAGAGTCTGATTCGCTTCTCCTCAGGACAAGGTTGGGACGGAAGTGTCCTTCCGGGACGGGCGGATGGGCCAGCACAACGCTGTCCGCCGGAGCGTCCAGCTGTTCCCAGTCAGGAGGCCGGGATACCAGGAGCCCGGCGGCTACTTCGGATGTGAGTCCCCCGTTCACGGCTGCTGTCCGTCTGACGGACGCTGGCCCTGCCCTTGAAGGAAACGTTTGGCGAAAAGGTCTTCGCCCCTGGCCTGCAGTTCTGCGTCACGGCGCATCCAGCGGGGCCGGAGGAACATTGGATACCAGAACGTGCCAACCAGGCCAGCGGCCAGCAAGGCAAAACTCAAGATTCCCAGAAGGCCCTTCGCAGTGCTGTCAGGGACGAACGCCGCGAACGGAATCGTCATCATCCACGCGCCCAGCCATGTCATTGCAAGCGCAAGCTGGCCGGAAAACAGATCGTTGAGGGCCAGGAGCCGAAGCCACCGCTTCAAATGCACCATGAGGCCGCAGAGGAACAAAAACAGCCCCAGCCCCCACAGGAGTCCGAAGAACACCCAATCGTTCACCCTGGAACACCCTTCTTTGCGTCCTTCGTCTGTGAGGCGGAATCAGCCCGCAGCTGACCCACATTAGCGCGGGACGTCACTTTCCCCACAACTTGTCCCATACCTCACCGGCAGCTTCAAAGCCTCCGGAAACGGCGTCTTTGGCAGAGTCATACAAGTCAACCGTGAATTCGGAGGCCTTGTCTTTGAAACTGTTGCCGTCGCTGCCTGCGTCAGTAAGCCATGAAATCCCCATGCCAACACCGAACCCGATCACGGTGCCAACGGGACCGCCAATGACGGTACCGATGGCTGCACCGGCCGCGCCGGCTCCGAGGTCGATACCGACGGATGTGGCGGTTTGTACAGCCGCCATCTCATTGGCTCGGAATTCCCGGTCGGCGTCACTCATTTCCGGGTTTTCGCGCAGCAGTTGGTTGTGGTTCTCAGCCCTGTTGTCCGCGAACGTAAGGCCGGCCATCGCCGTCGTAAGGACAGCGCCGCCAACCTTGATCCCTTTCAGGGAGCCGGGGGTCTCCGTCCAGCTGGGCTTCTGCGCGTCCGGAACGTGCCAGCGGTCAGGCCGGGCGTCCACCCGTGTCCGGTACCACTCGGAGCGGTTATACATGTTCCGGCTCACCTCTGGGCGCCATTCACGCACCGTCCGGTAAACCTCCTGGGTAAACCACTGGCGCCGGGTGATGCCGGCATCCGGGTGCAGGGGAGAATGAACAGAAATCCACTGGTCGCCTTCCCGCAGCCAGCGGTAACCCAGTTGTTCCGGACCGGTGAGCTGGTCATAGGAGCCAAGTAGCGGAGTGAAGCGCCGTTCCAGGACCGGCATCGGCACCTCGCGTGCGTTGACAACCGTGACGCGCTGGAAGGTGTGCACTCCCATGACGTTGTCGGCCGCAGCGGCAACGAGACCCACGTTGGGTCCGGCCAAGGCTCCAACCAAGCCGGGATTATGCCCCGTGACGTTGTTCAGCGCGGCGGCACACGTTTCTTCCGCCTCTTGATAGCTGCGGGCAAGCCTGTCGATTTCCGTCTGGAGCAACAGCCTCTGGATGTCCTGGATACTGCCGTCCGGATCTTCCGGGGTACAGGCTGGAGGCCCAAATGCGGCAACCCGTGCCAGCAGGTCCTTGCGCAGGATGTTCAGCGCGGCAACTTGGTCCGCGAAGTCGGTGAGGGCAGACGCAGCCTGTGTACTTGCTGATTCCACCAGCTCCGAGTGCGGAGTGATGTTCCTGAAGACAGCGAGGATGTCCTCCCGTTCAGGTGCCTCATAGCAGCCTGAGATCCCGGCCCACGCCGTTTCCTGGTTTTCGACGGCCTCCCGGAATGCCCCGCCGGCAGTTCGGAGGGCATCCGCGCCCGTTCGGGTAGCCTCGGCATCCACCCAGTTCTGCAGCCCTGAGACGTCCAGCATCAGAAGCTCTTCACATCGTCGAGTTCAATGGAGGGCGCTTCCACCGCAGCGCGGCGGGCGTCCTCTGCCATCTCCAAGTCGCCGGCGACATAGGCGCTGACTGCTTGTCCCACGCCGCTCACCGCGTTGCTGGTCCGGGTTTGGGCGGCTTCACAGTGGAGATGGAGGGTATCGTTCCAAAGATCCATCAGCGCAGCCGCGATGGCGGGGCTCGACATGGTCCCCAGAACCTGGTCGATTGCCCCGCTGAGCTGGGTGTGCGCGGTTTCAGGGCCGGGATCTGTCCCGACTCGGTTCAGGATTCCACGGCACGCTTCTACTGATATGTCATAACCGGGCAGAGCCAATTTTCCCCCATAGTTCAACGCGGACCCTCAAACTGTAGAGGAAACGGCTGCGGACGCGCGATGGGGAGAACTCCCCACGCTCCGGGCCCGCGGTGGCCGCCTAACCCGCACTGCGCGCGAAGAACTAGGCTTGTATCCATGCCCGACACTTCCCTTGCCCACGTCCTGACCCCCGAAGGCTGGGCCCTGCTCAACTCCCTCGGCCCGTATCTGGAGTCCGAGTCCCTGAAGCTGAACACCGACCTGCGCAAGGCCGGGCACTCCCCCGAGCTCGTTGCCGCCGTCCTCACCCAGGCAAAGCTGCGGATGAAGGCCCGGGCCAAGTTCGGTCCCTTTGCCGAGCACATGCTGTTCACCCCCGCGGGCCTGGAGCAGGCCACCCGCCTCAACGTGGCTGCCCTCCATGCCCAGCGCTACCAGGAAGCGGGCCTGGAAAAGGTCGCCGACCTGGGCTGCGGAATCGGCGCAGATTCCCTGGCCCTGGCTACGCTGGACCGCCGGGTCACCGCCGTCGAGCTCGATGAGATCACTGCCGCCGTGGCCACCATCAACCTCATGCCCTGGCCGGAAGCCACGGTGGTCCAGGGCGACGCTGAGAGCTTCGATCTGGCCGGGTTCGACGGCGTCTGGCTGGATCCCGCGCGGCGGACGACGTCGTCGTCGGGCACCTCCCGCATCTTCGACCCGGAAGCCTTCTCCCCTCCGCTGTCCTTCGTGGAGTCGCTGGCCGACGCCGGGATGCCGGTCGGCGTGAAACTCGGCCCGGGGATTCCGCATGAGTCGGTTCCGGCCGGCTGCGAGGTCCAGTGGGTGTCCGTGGGCGGCGACGTCATCGAGGCAACGCTCTGGTTCAACGAGCTGCGCCGTCCCGGGATCCGCCGTGCGGCGCTGGTGATTGGCCCGGCCGGTGCCGCAGAGCTGACCTCGCACGAGGACTATGTTCCCGGTGCCCAGGATGTGCGCACCGGTCCGGCTGAAGGCTACCTGTATGAGCCCGACGGCGCGGTCATCCGCGCGGGTCTGGTGGCCGACGTCGCGCGTTCCCTGGGCGGACACCTGCTGGATCCGCAGATCGCCTACATCGCGGCTCCGGAGCTGCTGGAGACTCCGTTCGCCCGTGCCTATCGGATCCTGGAAGTCCGCCCCTATAACGTCAAGGCGCTCAAGGCCTGGGTCCGCGCCAACGGTATCGGAGTGCTGGACATCAAGAAGCGCGGCATGTCCGTGACGCCGGAGGAACTGCGCAAGCAACTGCTCACCGGCTCGGGCAAAGGCCCGAACAAAGCCACCCTGGTCCTCACCCGGATCGGCGAGGACCGTGTGGCGATCGTCGTCGAGCCTGTTGCGTCCGCCGTGGAAAGCTAGCGGCTGAGCCTAGCTGCGGGAGAACTCGCTGGCTTCGCGGACCTGCTCGGGCGTGGGACGCACTCCGGTGTAGAGCACGAACTGCTCCTCGGCCTGGATGGCGATGACTTCGGCTCCCGTGATGACCTTTTTGCCGGCTGCCCGTGCTGCGCGGATGAGCGGAGTCTCGGAGGGAAGCGCGACGACGTCGAACACCGTCTGTGCGGCCGCGATGGTTTCGTCCGCGAAGGACTGCACGTCCTCTTCGGTTCCCGCCATGCCGAGAGGTGTGACGTTGATGAGCAGGTCCGCGGTGGCCGTTCCCGGTTCGGCCCGCCAGTCGAAGTCGTACAGGTCGGCCAGGGCGCGGCCGGTGCCCTCGTTGCGGGCCACAATGCACACGTCGCTGAATCCTGCATCACGGAGGGCTGCAGCCACTGCCTTCGCCATCCCGCCGGAACCGCGCAGCAGCACTGAGCTGGTCGAGGGGACCTCGTGGTCTGCCAGCAGCCGGGCGATCGCCAGGTAATCGGTGTTGTAGGCGGTGAGGACGCCGTCGTCGTTCACGATGGTGTTCACGGAATCGATGGCCGCCGCGGAGGGGTCCATTCGGTCCACCAGGGCAATGACGTCCTCTTTGTAGGGCATGGACACTGCAGCGCCGCGGATCGGCAGGCCCCGCACCCCGGCAATGGCCTGGGCCAGGTCCGCGGGCGCGAAGGCCTTGTAGACGTAGTTCAGGCCCAGCTGCTCATAGAGGTAGTTGTGGAAGCGGGTGCCAATATTACTGGGACGGGCCGCCAGCGAGATGCAGAGGGTCATGTCTTTGTTCAGGATGGGCATTGTCCCATTATCGCCGGGCTGCTCCCTGGGTGGGCTTTTGCACCGTGACTCACCAGCGATGACGCCGGGCTACGATTGAACTGGCTCTTATAACGCAAAGGCGCGCAGATGGAGGCAACATTTCGACATACAGCAGGAGACATATTGGACATTGAGTTTGCAGCTTCCCCGCAGTCGACCCTTGGGGTCGAGTGGGAACTGGCCCTGGTCGACCGGGAAACCGGTGAGCTGCTCTCTGTGGCCGACGAGGTCCTTCGGGCGGTCAACGCCGCGGACCCGGAGCTTAGTGCGGATGAGGAACACCCGCATATCAAGCAGGAGCTCCTGGAAAACACGGTGGAGCTCGTCACCGGCATCTGCGCCACCGTGGCCGAGGCAAAGGCGGATCTGGCGCGTTCCATGGCCGCCGTGCGGCGGGTCACCGATGAGATGGGCGTTGAGCTGTTCTGTGCCGGCACCCATCCGTTTGCTGTTCCGCGTTCCCAGCCCGTGACGGATAAGGAACGGTACGCCAAGCTGATCGACCGCACGCAGTGGTGGGGCCAGCAGATGCTGATCTACGGCGTCCACGTCCATGTGGGCCTGGATTCCCGGGACAAGGTCCTGCCGGTTCTGGACGGACTGGTCAACTACTTCCCGCACTTCCAGGCGCTCTCCGCCTCCTCACCGTTCTGGTGCGGGGATGACACCGGCTACGCCTCGCAGCGTGCGCTGATGTTCCAGCAGCTGCCCACGGCCGGTCTGCCGTTCCAGTTCCGTTCGTGGAGTGAGTACGAGTCCTATGTGCAGGACATGTTCACCACAGGGGTGATCGATTCGATCAGCGAAATCCGCTGGGACATCCGCCCGGTCCCCGCGCTCGGGACTATTGAGCTGCGGGTCTGCGACGGGCTTGCTACCGCTACCGACATTGGTGCCATTGCTGCCCTGACCCAGTGCCTGGTGGATGAGTTTTCCACCATCCTGGACAACGGCGGGACGATCCCCACCATGCCGCCGTGGCATGTGCAGGAGAACAAATGGCGTGCTGCCCGGTACGGGCTCGATGCCATCATCATCCTCGACGCTGCCGGAAACGAGAAGCTGGTCACCGAGCATCTCCTCGAGGACGTCCTGCCGCGTCTGGCTCCTGTTGCCGAGAAGCTTGGCTGCGGTGCGGAACTGGCCGACGTCGCCGGCATCATCGAACGCGGTGCCGGATACCAGCGCCAGCGCAGGGTCGCTGAGGCGAACGGCGGGGACCTCCGTGCCGTAGTGCTCGACGGCGTCCGGCAGCTCCGCGGCGAAGCGTAAGCTTCCGCGCTCCGGCGCTCCGGCGCTCCGGGCAGGAACCTACGCAGCCAGGTGGATGCTCGTCACCGGCTGTGAGGGATCCGGCGTGAAATCGACGCCTGACGGTTCCCCGCCTGCCATCACCACCTGCGCTCCCAGCGCGGCGACCATGGCCCCGTTGTCAGTGCACAGGCTGATTGGCGGAACGCGCAGGCTGATGCCCGCGGCAGCGCAGCGTTCGGCTGTCAGTTCGCGCAGCCGTGAGTTGGCGGCTACTCCCCCGCCGAGCAGCAGGTTCGTGATGCCGTGCTCAGTGCACGCGAGCACCGCCTTGGACGTGATCACATCCACCACGGCCTCCTGGAAGGACGCCGCAATGTCCGCCACCGGGGGCTCCTGGCCGAGTGACTCGTACTGCTCCACGCTGCGGGCCACGGCGGTCTTCAGCCCGGAGAACGACCAGTCGTAGCGGTGCGGTCCGGGTGCCTCCGGCGAACCCATGTATTTGGCCTGACTGAGTCCACGCGGGAACCTGATGGCCTGGGGGTTGCCTTCGCGGGCCAGCCGGTCGATGGCCGGGCCGCCGGGATAACCAAGGCCCAGGATCCGGGCCACCTTGTCGTAGGCCTCTCCGGCGGCGTCGTCGATGGTGGAGCCCAGCAGTTCAACGTCCGTGGTCAGCGAGCCGACCCGCAGGATTTCGGTGTGCCCGCCGGAGACCAGCAAAGCTCCGAGGTTCTGCGGGAGTGCGCCGCCGTCGAGCACGCCAACGCCTACATGCGCCACCAAGTGGTTGATCGCGTACAGCGGCTTGCCGGTGGCAACCGCCAGTGCCTTCGCCGCACAGACTCCAACCATCAAGGCGCCGGCCAGCCCGGGGCCGGAGGTCACGGCAATGGCATCGACGTCGTCGAGCGTTACTCCCGCCTCGTCCAGGGCCTGGCGCAGGGTAGGAACAAAAGCGTCCAGATGGGCGCGGGAGGCGATCTCCGGGATCACGCCGCCAAACCGCACGTGCTCCTCCATGGAGGAGGAAACGGCGTTGGTCAGCAGGGTGTTGCCGCGGACGATTCCTACGCCGGTTTCGTCGCAGGAAGACTCGATACCGAGCACCAGGGGGTCGGTGCGGTTCATGTTTATTTGTCCTTCACAGGGTCTTGGCCGCCGTGCGGCGAGCCGTTCCAGGCGGAAAGTTCCAGGCGCATGATCAGCGCATCGGCGCCGTCGCGGTAGTAGCGCGGACGTACATGGATCTGTTCGAAGCCGAACCACCGGTACAGCCGCTGTGCCCGGGGATTATCTGCCCGGACTTCCAGCAGCACGTCGGCCGCGCCGCGGGTTTTCGCTTCGTCCAGGAGCGCGGTCAGCAGCCGGGAACCGATTCCGCTTCCCTCACAGGCTGCATCGACGGCAATGGTCTGCACGTCCGCGATCGGCAGCACGCACATCAGGCCCGCATAGCCAATGACCGTCCCGTCCGGGGCTTCGGCTACGTAGTAGGAACGGGTGTCTTCCTGGCCAAGTTCGTCGTAGAACATCTGGGTAGGCCAGGCATCCACCGGGAACATGGCCTGTTCGAGGGCGTCAACGGCCGGGATATCGGCCTCGGTCATGACGCGGATACTGACGGCCGGGACACTCACAGGGCACGCTTCCGCGGCCCGGGAACCTTGGCATCGGATTCGCGGAGGTAGAGCGGCGAGCTGTCCAGCAGGCCGAGCCCGCGGACCAGGCGCACGACGGCGGTGCGGCCCAGCGCCTGGGCCGTCGGCTGGGCTGCGGCAAAGTCTTGTACACCCTTGAGGCTGTCCGGGTAGAGGCCTGCTCCGGCACCGTAGACCGGCAGCTGCGGAACCTCCCCAGGGGAGGAAACGTGCGGGCCGGCCAGGAGCTCGGGGGTCCCGCCGGTGCTGCGGTAATGCGCCCAGTAGACCTCTTTCCGGCGGGCATCCGTGGCAACGATGAACTCGTCCACGCCGGCCCGCCAGGCGTGGAGGGCAGCATCGACGGCAATGGCATCCAGGCTCATCACTCCGTGCAGCGGTTTGTTCCAGGCGAAGGCAAGGGTTCGCGCAGTCGCAATGCCGGAGCGCAGCCCGGTGAACGGACCGGGACCGGTACCAACCACCAGGGCGTCAATGTCTTCCCCCGTGACGCCGGCCTCCTGCAGGAGCCGCGCGATGCCCGGAGCGAGGACCTCCGCGTGGGAACGGGTGTCTTCGGTGGCGAAGGCTGCGAGAATTCCGCCCTCACCGTTCAGGAGTGCCGCACTGGCGATTGCGGAGGTGTCGATGGCGAGGATAAGCACGATTCCTATTTTACGCAGCCCGGCCGGCGAGCCGGTTCGCGAGGCACCGCGGCCGTCCTGGGCGGACCAGGGCAGCTCCGCTGCGCAGCAGCTGCCATGTCCCGGCCGAGCCTGCCTGGATACCGGTCGGCAGGGTGCCGGTCCCGCCGACCTGCTGCCAGATGAACCAGTCCTGGTCCCACATGTGCCGGACGACTTCGCCGGCCCCTTCCGGAGCAGGCACCTCCGCGGGGGACCCGCCGGCCACCCCCGGATTCGTGGGTGTACTGGATCCAGCGGCCGTCACGCTGCGCCTTCCGTGACCTTTTCCGCCATTTTGACCCAACGCGGAAGCATGAACCTCGGCAGCCAGACCAAGCTCACCAGGAAGGTCCAAATACCGCCGAGTGTGAGCACCAGCAGGACTCCGAGAAGCGGCTTGGCGAGTGAATCGGGGTCGACCTCCCACAGCAGCACCGCAGTCAGGAGCCCGATTCCTCCATACAGCATGCCCAGGGCCGGATAGGCCCGTACCCGGGGCACAAGGCCGGGTTGTCCCAGCCAGGTCCTCCATCGGCCTGTGTACGCACGCCAGCCCATGGCAAGCCCCGCCAGGCCCAAAATCAGCCCCAGAATGAATGCCATAGACCCTTGGCCTTCTTTTCCGATCGTCTCTCCGACTCCGCTGCCGACGGTGCCACCCACGATACCGCCCACCACCGCGCCGGCAGCTGTCCCGACCACTGGCACCCAGCTGCCGACCAGCCCTCCCACAACGGCGCCGGCTTTCGCACCACCCCACGCACCGACGGCGCCCGTAGCCAGGGACGCGCCTCCCACGATCGCCGCGTTCTCCGTGACCGACAGGGCACGCTGCCCGGGTCGAAGGCGGTGTAGGCAAGTTCCGCCTCGGGGCACGGTAGATCCCGCTAAGCCCCTGCCACACCTCACCGCACGCCGAAGCTGTTTCGGAGGCGGCTTTTCCGGCCGCGGCCAGCTGCTCCGCCTGCTGTTCCAGTTCCGCTGCGTCAGCGAAATCCGGCAGCGAGGAAAAATCCACCGCGTTCACTGGGCCCCCGCAGCGTTCCGCTGGGCACGAGCAGCCATCTGCAGGATCTGCCCATCGTGCGGTCCGGCTGGCTTAGCCGAGCTGTTCCGGAGGAGCTGCCCAGCGCGGACCGATGCCGGCTATGCGGACAATTCGTTCCTCGTCGTCGTCTTCCGAGGAGAAGTCCGTCACCAGTTCCGTGTCCGGACTGCCCGTGGCACGGAGCAGCGTCACCTCGAGCCGGCTTTCGGAGAGATGCTCCACCATTCCGGCACCCCACTCCACCACCGTGACGGAAGTGTCCATGGTGTTCTCCAGGTCTATGTCGTCGATCTCCGCCGGCGATGCCAGGCGGTAGGCATCGACGTGCACCAGGTCCGGCCCGGAGCCCTGCGATGGATGAATCCTCACGAGCACGAAGGTAGGAGAAATGATCCCGGGGCGGACGCCGAGCCCCTCGCCCAGGCCCTGGGTAAAGGTGGTCTTTCCCGCCCCGAGCTCTCCGGACAGCAGCAGCAGGTCGCCCGCGCGCAGGGAGGTACCCAGCGCCCGGGCCAGTTCCTGGGTCTGGCCTGCGCCGGCAGTCCGGTACTCGCGCTCCCAGTGCCGGCCGCCGGCGCATTCACGGGTCACGGCAGCACCGCAGCGGAACCGGCTTCGAGCGCATCAGCTGCGGTGCCGGCGTCGGTATCGATGTAACTGCGGGTGACCCTGCCGCTGATCCGGGTGATGATCTCGTAGTTGATTGATCCTGCGGCCTGCGCCCATTCCTCAACTCCCGGAGCGCCTTCGCCGCCAAAGAGGATTGCTTCCTTGCCGATGAACGACGCCGGGGTACCGGCAATGCCGGTGCGGCCCAGGTCGATCACCATCTGGTCCATGGCGATGCGCCCCACAACGGGGAACACTTCGCCGTCCACCATGACCGGACCGCCGGTCGCGATCCGCGGAATACCGTCGGCATAGCCCAGCGGCACCAGGGCCAGGGTGGTGGGCTCCGCCGTCTGGTAATGCAGCCCGTAGGAGACGCCCTGCCCGGCAGGCACGGCCTTGCAGTTGGCAATGGTGGTCTTGAGCGTCATGGCAGGCCGAAGCCCCAGCTCAGCCGCGCTCTGGCCGGCAAACGGAGACAACCCGTACATTCCCAGGCCCACGCGGACCAGGTCGAAATGCGAGTCCGGGCGGGACAGCACAGCGGGAGTATTGGCGATGTGCCGGACTTCGTGGTCCACTCCCGCGTCTTCAGCTACGGCCACGGCGTCGCGGAACTTCTGCAGCTGGACATCAGTTTCCTCGCGATGCGGTTCGTCTGCCACCGCCAGATGGGAGAAGATGCCGACCACGCGGAGCAGGCCGTCTTCCTGGTAGGCCAGCGCCCGTCCTACGAACGTTTCCCAAAGGTCCTCGGGACAGCCGTTCCGTCCGAGTCCGGTATCGATCTTCAGGTGGACCCGCGCGGGGACCTCCAGTTCACGCGCCGCTGCCACTACGGCTTCAAGTTCCCAGCCGGAAACTCCAATGTCGATATTCGCTGCAACTGCAGCGGCGAAGTCGCTGTCCGCTGTGTGCAGCCATGCCAGCAGGGGCGCGGAAACGCCGCCGGTCCGCAGCGCCAGCGCTTCGGAAATATGTGCGACGCCGAGCCAGCCCGCACCTGCTTCCAAGGCAGCCCGCGCGATGTCCAGGGCACCGTGTCCGTAGGCATCCGCTTTCACGACGGCCATGAGGCGGGCAGGCCTGGCGATCTCGGCGAGATGACGGACGTTGTGCCTGATTGCGGCAAGATCAACGACGGCGCTGCGCTCCGCCGGAGGTACTGCTTCGAGGTAATTCACGGATCCATTGTTTCATTGACGGCACCGGTGCGGATCACTGGGTGCCTTCTGTGAGGTCCTTATGCATGATGTGCAGGCCCGTCAGGCCCTGCACCGGGTGCTTGAACGCGCGCGGGACCGTGCCCAGGATCCGGAAGCCGAGGGACTGCCAGAGGGCCACGGCCCGGACGTTGGTTTCCACCACGGCATTGAACTGCATGGCCAGGTACCCTTGCGCAGCCGCCTCGGCCAGGACATGGGCAGCCAGCATCCGGGCGATGCCGCGCCCGGATGCTTCCTGAGCCGTCATGAACGAAGCGTTGGCAACGTGGTTTCCCCCGCCGCCGCGGTTCGGATGCAGCTGCGCGGTCCCCAAAACCCGGTCCCCGTCCACCGCCACGCAGACGCGGGCCGGGACAGGCTCGAACCAGAGTTCCCGCGCACCCCCGCTGTCCATCTGCCTGTCCCAGCAGTAGGTCTCCCCGGCACGCACAATCGGTTCCATCAGTGCCCAGATGCCGGGCCAGTCGCTTTCCACCGCCTCGCGGATGGACACACGTCCTGCCGGCGAAGATGCTCCGGTCCCGCTCCGCTCCGTTGGCGGTCCAGTCGGTACAGCCTCAGCCATGATGTCTCAGGCGTCCAGTGCTGCGGCCCAGAGATTGATGCCGGCGTCCTGCGCGTATGTGTCGATCTCCGCCAGTTCCCCGTCCGTGAAGGACAGGTTCTGTACCGCGGCGAGGCTGTCTTCGAGCTGCCGCACGCTGGAGGCCCCCACCAGTGCGGAGGTGACGGCACTTCCGTTCTTCTGCGGGCGCAGCACCCAGGCGATCGCCATCTGTGCCAGCGTCTGGTTCCGGGATTCGGCAATGCTGTTCAGCCCGCGGATCCGTTCCAGGTTTTCTTCCGACAGCTGGGAGGGGTCCAGGGACTTGCCCGCTGCGGCACGCGACTGCTCGGGAACGCCGTTCAGGTACTTGTTCGTGAGCAATCCCTGCGCCAGCGGCGAGAAGGCGATGGAACCTGCGCCGGCTTCCGCCAGTGCCTGGAACAAGTTGGGATCGCCCTGCTCCACCCAGCGGTTGAGCATGGAATATGAAGGCTGATGGATCAGCAGCGGGGTGCCCAGGTCCTGCAGGATGCGTGCCGCTTCCAGGGTCTTCTCGGGCGAGTAGGACGAAATGCCGGCATACAGTGCCCGCCCGGACCGGACCGCCGTGTCCAGGGCGCCCATCGTCTCTTCCAGCGGCGTGTGCGGATCGGGACGATGGCTGTAGAAAATGTCCACGTAGTCCAGGCCCATCCGGTTCAGCGACTGGTCCAGGCTGGAGAGCAGATACTTTCGGGAGCCCCAGTTTCCGTAGGGACCGGGCCACATGTCGTAGCCCGCCTTGCTGGAGATCACCAGTTCATCGCGGAAGGGACGGAAATCGTCCCGAAGGTGGCGGCCGAAGTTGGTTTCCGCTGAACCATATGGCGGCCCGTAGTTGTTGGCGAGGTCAAAATGCGTAACGCCCAGGTCGAAGGCGCGGCGGAGGATGGCCCGCTGCGTCTCAAAGTCCCTGTCGTCGCCGAAATTGTGCCACAGGCCCAGCGAGACGGCGGGCAGCTGCAGTCCGCTGCGGCCTACTCGCCGATAGGGCATGGAATCGTAGCGGTCATCCGCGGGGGTGTAAGTCATGGGTCCATCCTGTCACCGGTGCCGGGGCTAATCGAAAACACTGCCGGGTGTCCCGGGCCTAGGCGCCCGACACGATGGCTGCCCCGTATCCGGGGAGCTCGATCGCGCCGTCGGCCATGAGCGACGGTGCCGTCTCCAGCACGACTGTTACGGGACCTTCCACGGGAAGCGGCATTTCCCTCGGCGAATCGGCGAAGTTCAACGCCACCACGACGTTCCCCCGCCGAATAGTGAGCCAGCGGGAAACTTCATCGAAATCCACCTCGATTTTGCGGAAATCCGGTTCGCTCAACTCGGGCATGGTTCGCCGAAGATGCAGCAGCTCCCGGTAGAGCTGCAGCAGGAACGGGTGGCGGCCGACGGCGATTTCCGACCAGTCCAGCTTGGAGTTCTCGAAGGTCTGCGGATCCTGGGGGTCAGGCACCTGCGCCGGATCCCATCCCATGCGGGCGAACTCCAGCATCCGGCCTTCTGCTGTTGCCTTGCCCAGTTCCTCCTCGGGATGCGATGTGAAGAACTGCCAGGGTGTCGAGGCACCGAATTCCTCGCCCATGAAAATCATCGGGGTACAGGAGGACGCGAGGTTCAGCACGGCGGCGAGCGCCAGCTGCTCATATCCCAGTCCTGCCGTCAGCCGGTCCCCCGCAGCCCGGTTGCCAATCTGGTCGTGGTTCTGTGTTGCCACCACCAGCTGCCGGGCGTTGTGCACCGACTTTTCCAGCGGACGCCCGTGGCGGCGTTCCCGGAAGGAAGAGTAGGACCCGTCGTGGAAAAATCCGTGCTGCAATACCTTCGCCAGCGCACCAAGGGAATCGAAATCTGCGTAATAGCCGTCTGTCTCACCGGTCAGGTTGGTGTGTGCGGCATGGTGGAAATCATCGGACCACTGCGCTGCCAGCCCGTAGCCGTTCAAACTCCGCGGGGTGATGACCCGGGGGTTGTTCATGTCCGATTCGGCAATGAGGAACAGTGATCCGCCAAGTTCCGCAGAGAGGTTGTCAGTCAGGGCAGCCATCTCTTCAAGGATGTGGAGGGCGCGTTCGTCCCGGAGCGCATGCACGGCATCCAGCCGCAACCCGTCCACGTGGTAGTCACGGAACCACATCTCCAGGTTGTCCAGGATGTACTGGCGCACCTGGTCAGACTGCGGCCCGTCCAGGTTGACGGCGTCACCCCACCCCGTGGCGGCGGCCTCGTTCAGGTACGGTCCGAAGAGGTTCAGATAGTTGCCGCTGGGACCGAGGTGGTTGTACACAACATCCTGGATCACCCCCAGGCCGCGGGCATGGGCCTGGTCAACGAACCGCTGATAGGCCTCCGGTCCCCCGTAGGTCTCCTGCACGGCGTACCAGAGCACTCCGTCATAGCCCCAGTTGTGGTGACCGTTGAAGGCGTTGACCGGCATGAGCTCCACATACTGCACTCCGAGCTCGGCCAGGTAGTCAAGCCGCTGCGCCGCTGCATCCAGCGTGCCTTCAGGGGTAAACGTGCCGATGTGGAGCTCATAGATGGCTCCGCCGGTCAGCCCCGGGGATGCCCAGTCCTGGTCTGTCCAGGGAAACACCTCCGGGTCGAAGGTGCGGGAAAGCCCGTGGACCCCGGCGGGCTGCCGGCGGGAACGCGGATCCGGCACGGCGTGGACGGCGTCGTCGATCAGGTACCCGTAGTCCGCTTCGCCCGGCACGGGCTCAGGGGCATGCCACCATCCTTGTTCACCCCGCACCATCTGCTGCTCCAGGCCATTTGCCAGCAACCGCATGTTGTTGGCTTTCGGTGCCCATACGTCAAATGCAGTGCTCATGCGTCCTCCTCGCGGACCAGCAGCGCCACGGGGTACTGCGCGAATAATTCTGCAGCTTCTACGGCCGTCCCTGTGAAGGCAGCGCCGCTCAGTGCATCCCGGTAGGTTCCGGACGGAAGCTGGACCGTGGTGTCCTGCCAGCCCCCGGCGCGTTCGAGTCCGAGGGGAAGCCTGGTCACCGCGGTGAGTACACCCCCGCGGTCGAATCCAAAGAAGTGACCGGCGGCCGCGCCCGTGGCTACCAGTGCCGAATACCCGGTGAAAAGCGCGGGTTTGTCCCGGCGCAGCCGCAGGGCCTCCCTGGTCACCAGGATTTTTGCTGCCCCGGATTCGTCTATTCCGGGAAGCTCTCCTGCCCCGGGCTGGTCCGATGCCGCCGCCTGATCGGAAACAGCGGACAGGAGGGCCCTGCGTGCCTCGAAATCAACGGGCCGCCGGTTATCCGGGTCCACGAGGGAGTGGTCCCACAGCTCGGTCCCCTGATACACGTCGGGGACACCGGGCATCGTGAGCTGGACCAGTTTCGCACCCAGCGCATTGGAGTAACCGGCACGGCGGATCCGGTCAACGACCGATTCCAGGACCGCGTTGGCCCTCGGATGGTCATAGGCTCCGTCAACCAGGGCATGGAGCTGCTTCTCGAAAGCCTCATCGGGCGCCGTCCAGGTGGTGCTGTCTCCCGCTTCGCGCGCTGCCTTTTCAGCGTAGGCATGGGCCCGGCTGCGCTCCAGCGGCCAGGTTCCGACGAGCGCCTGCCACACCAGTTCGGCCAGGGGGCGGTCCTCAAGCGGCAGCAGCTCCGCCAGTTCGGCGACGGCTTCGGTCCACTCCTGAGGCATCTCCGTCAGTACGCTGATCCGGGCCCGGGTATCCTCGCTGCGCTTCGTGTCATGGGTGCTCAGCGTCGTCATGGCAGCGGAGGCCTCCTGCTGGCGGAGCATCATTCCCAAATGCAGGTCGTGCGGTTCCATCGCGAACACCGAGGGATCCGCTCCCACTTCATTGAGTGAGGTTAAACGGGTGTAGCGGTAGAACGCGGTGTCCTCTACGCCCTTGGCCATCACCATCCCGGAGGTTTGCTGGAACCGCACCGCCAGCTCACCGAGACCGTCCTGGCTGTCACCGGCCTGTCCCCGCAGCAGTGGCAGCAGGACCTCAATGGCGGGTTCCAGGTCGGGGCGTCGCACCCGTGCATTCAGCGCCGCTTCGTCCAGATAGCCAGCGCCCTCGGGAAGGTAGCTGCGGTAGACCGGGAAACAGGCCAGCAGCTCCGCGATGGCGTCCGTTGCGGTTTCCGCGTCCAGGCCGGAGCCGGGCGGGAGCAACCGTACGAGCCGCTGCACTTCAGAATGCAGGAGCCCGTCCGCGACTGCACGCTTGGTGTCGTGGATCATGTGCCGGTAGGGCTCGGCGTCGGACGCGTCCGTCAGCGCAGCAGCGGCCTCCGGATCGACGAACAACCGATCCACCTCGGCGAGCGCGTCGTACCCGGTGGTTCCTGCCGTGTACCAGGAGGCGGGCAGCTTTTCTCCCGGTTCCAGGATTTTCTCCACGAGCACGTAGGCTCCGCCGGTGAGTTCCCGGAGCTGTTCCAGGTAACCGGCCGGGTCAGCAAGCCCGTCGGGATGGTCGATGCGCAGGCCGTCGGCCAGTCCTTCCTGGAACCAGCGGCGGATTTCGGCGTGCGATTCCTCGAACACCCACGGAACCTCGACCCTTACCCCGGCCAGGGTATTAACCCCGAAGAACCGCCGGTAATTGAGCTCGTTATCCGCCCGGCGCCAATTCACCAGCTCGTAGTGCTGTCGGGAGTGCACTTCCCGTGCGGAGTCGCCCGGTGTGAACGTTCCCTCCGCCAGAGGGAAAGCCTGCTCGTGGTAGCGCAGCTCGCCGTCCTCAATCCGCAGCTCGTCCAGGACATCATTGTTGTCCCCGAGCACCGGCAGCCTGAGTTTTCCGTTCCCGGCGGCCCAGTCAATGTCGAAGGCCTCGGCGTACCGGGAGTCCGGGCCGTCCCGCAGCACCGACCACCACCACTGGTTCGCCCGCGGGGTGGCCACGCCCATGTGGTTCGGCACGATGTCCACGAGCACACCCATGCCGGCGCCGTGAGCAGCGTCGGCGAGAACCCGGAATCCCTCAGGCCCGCCCCTGGCCGGGTCGATGCGTGACGGATCGGTAACGTCATAACCGTGTGTTGAACCGTCCTCCGCTTTCAACAGCGGCGAGAGGTAGACCCAATCCACTCCGAGGTCCCGCAGGTACGGGACCAGCGCCGCAGCGTCCAAGAGGGTGAATCCCTCATGGAGCTGCAGCCGGTACGTCGAGCGGGGCGCCCTCATACGGTGCTCTCCCGCGTCTTGGCGCCGGCCAGCACAGCCAGGGAAGCCGCAACGGAATGGTCGCGGACTTCTTCTTCCTGCGGGTGGGCGCGCAGCACGACCATGGACTTCGCTGCGACTTCCAGCTTGCCGTCACTGCGGACGGGGTCCGCATCCGCTCCCTCGCCCGCAGTGTCAATGACCTCGTCCCACAGGTCGCCGTACTCCTGCGGCGGCAACGTGACCGTAACGGTGTCGTCGTCAGCATTGAAGTAGAGCAGGAAGCTCGCGTCCGTGATGGGCTGGCCGCGGCGGTCGTTTCCGCGGATACCCTGCCCGTTCAGGAACACTCCCAGGGACCGCCCCAGCTGGCTGTCCCAATCTTCGGGCTTCATGGGCGTGCCGTCATCATTGAGCCAGACGATGTCCGGCAGGACGTCTTCCTCCCCGCGCTCCACCGGGCGGCCGTCGAAGAATCTGCGCCGGCGGAACGTGGGGTGCTCGGCGCGCAGCTTGTTCACCGCGGCGGTGAACTCCATCAGCGGAGCGTCCATGTTCTCCCAGTTGATCCAGGTCAGTTCGGAGTCCTGCGCGTAGCCGTTGTTATTGCCGTTCTGGGTCCGGCCGAGCTCGTCGCCGTGGGAAATCATCGGAACGCCCTGGGACAGCAGCAGCGTGGCCAGGAAGTTGCGCTGCTGGCGGGCGCGCAGGGAAAGGACGTCGGGGTCATCCGTGGGGCCCTCGGCGCCGCAGTTCCACGAACGGTTGTGGGACTCGCCGTCGTTGTTGTCTTCGCCGTTGGCCTCGTTGTGCTTCTCGTTGTAGGAGACCAGGTCGCGCAGGGTAAATCCGTCGTGCGCGGTGACGAAGTTGATGGATGCAACCGGACGGCGTCCCGAGGACTCATAGAGGTCTGCGGAACCGGTGATGCGGGAGGCGAATTCGCCCAGCGTCGAGGGCTCTCCGCGCCAGAAATCCCGGACCGTGTCACGGTACTTGCCGTTCCATTCCGTCCACTGCGGCGGGAAGTTGCCCACCTGGTAGCCGCCGGGTCCGATGTCCCACGGTTCGGCGATCAGTTTGACCTGGGAGACTACCGGGTCCTGCTGCACCAGCTCGAAGAACGTGGCCAGCTTGTCCACATCGTAGAACTCGCGGGCCAGAGTGGAGGCGAGGTCGAAGCGGAAACCGTCAACGTGCATTTCGGTCACCCAGTAACGCAGCGAATCCATGATCAGCTGCAGGGAGTGCGGGTTGCCGACATTCAGCGAGTTACCGGTGCCCGTGTAGTCCATGTAGTAGCGCTTGTCGTCCTCCACCAGCCGGTAGTAGGCAGCGTTGTCGATTCCGCGGAAAGAGAGCGTGGGGCCCAGATGGTTGCCTTCGGCGGTGTGGTTGTAGACCACGTCCAGGATCACTTCGATGCCGGCCGTGTGCAGGGCCTTGACCATCGCCTTGAACTCCTGGACCTGCTGACCCTCGTCCCCGGCGGACCCGTAGGTGTTCTGCGGGGCGAAGAAGCCAATGGTGTTGTAGCCCCAGTAATTGGAGAGGCCCTTGTCCTGCAGCGTCGAATCGTTGACGAACTGGTGCACCGGCATCAGCTCCAGGGCCGTCACGCCCAGCTTCTGCAGGTGGGCGATCACGGCAGGGTGCGCGATGCCGGCGTAGGTGCCGCGCTGCTCCTCGGGAACCTCGGGGTGCTGCTGGGTCAGGCCCTTGACGTGCGCTTCGTAGATGACGGACTGGTGGTACTCGGTGCGTGGAAGCCGGTCTCCGTCCCAGTCAAAGAACGGGTTAACAACCACGGCCTTCATCATGTGGGGCGCGGAGTCCTCGTCATTGCGGGAGTCTTCGTCACCGAAGTTGTAGCCGAACAGGGACTGGTTCCAGTCGATCTGGCCGGAGACGGCCTTGGCATAAGGATCCAGGAGCAGCTTGCTCGGGTTGCAGCGGTTGCCCTGTTCGGGGTTGTTGGGCCCGTCCACCCGGTAGCCGTACTTTTGTCCGGGCACCACGTGCGGGAGGTAGCAGTGCCAGACATAGCCGTCTACTTCCGTGAGCGGAACGCACGATTCCGTGCCGTCGTCGTCAAACAGGCAGAGCGTGACCGAATCCGCTACCTCACTGTAGAGGGCGAAATTTGTGCCGTTGCCGTCGTACGTGGCTCCCAGCGGGTATGCATCTCCGGGCCAGACTTCCATTCACAAGCTCCTGACTGCTGTAGCTGGTGCAGGCATTACTACGCCTACTTACTTTTACAGTATGTCAGCACGCTGAGCATCCGGGCGCCAGCCGTGCAGCAGGCCTCCCATGACCGATCGGACGCTCTCGGGCAGTTTAGACACTTCCACCGGACCGCTTTCGGCAGCGAGCTTCCCGGCTTGTCCGTGGATGCTGGCGGCGGCAGCCGCCACACGGGCATAGTGTCCCGGGCCGCGGGTCCCGGACCGATCGGTGGACAGCAGAGCTCCAAGGATGCCGGAAAGCGTATCCCCGCTGCCGGCGGCCGCCAGCCAGGGCGTCGCTTCCGCCTGGCTGTAGACGGGTCCGCCGGGAGCGGCGACCAGTGTTGCCCAGCCCTTCAGCAGGACGGTCGCCCCGGTGAGGTCAGCGGCCCGGCGCACCCAGGCCAGCGGATCAGCCTCGACACCGGGCCGGTCGACACGCTCTCCCAGGGAGTTCAGCAGCCCGGTCATTTCTCCGGCGTGGGGAGTAAGGATGACCTGCGGGCCCAGGCCCGGTTCCACGGCCTGGATCGCATCTGCGTCAATCACGGCGGGGAGCCCGGAAGCCATGGCCTCCACCGCCCTGCGCCTCTGGTCTTCATCGACTCCGGCGCCTGGGCCGGCAACCCACGCCTGCACGTGGGTCAGGGGCACCGTGCTGTCCGCGCAGACTGCTTCGGGATGCGCGGCGTGGATGAGCCTGGAGACCGGCTCCGGTCCGAGATAGCGCACCATCCCCGTTCCCGTGGCAAGTGCCGCACCCGTGGCCAGGACGGCTGCGCCAGGATATGTTTCCGACCCTGCTGCGATGCCAAGGACTCCCCTGCTGTACTTGTGGTCCCCCGGAACCGGTTCCGCCAGCAGGGCAGCAATGTCCCGGTTCTCCAGCCGCTGCACGGCCGGGCCGTCAAGGTACCCGGCGATTCCGATGTCCACGAGTTCGATCTCGCCCGCAGCCTCTGCCCCGGGGCCGGCCATCAATCCGGTTTTGACGGCACCGAAAGTCACCGTGAGGTCCGCACGAAGATGGGGTCCCGGTGCCTGCCCGGTATCGGCGTCGATCCCGCTGGGAAGATCGCAGGCGATGACTGCCGGTGACTCTCCCCGCCGCAGGCGTGCCGGTGTGAGCACTGCCAGCTGCGCGGCCTGGGACCGAAGTCCCCCTTTGCCGCCGGTGCCAAGAATCCCGTCCAGGACGACGTCGGATTCGCGGCACAGTGCCAGTGCGGCAGGCACGGTCTCATCGCGCAGCCGCAGAACCCTGCCGCCGTTGCTGCGGAACGCAGCGAGTGCCTCCGGATGCGACTGCTCCGAGGTCAGTAGCGCGGTGGCGCCGGCACCGCGTGCCAGCAGCCGGGAGGCAGCGTAGAGGGCATCCCCGCCGTTGTTGCCTGCACCCGCCAAGACGACGACGGCGGCTCCGTAGATCCGGCCGCGGCGTTGGGCCAGGAGCGCGGCAGCGCTGCGGTACAGTCCGTGGGCGGCCTTCTGCATCAGGTCCGGACCGGCACCGGCTTCAAGGAGCGGGCGCTCCGCTGCACGGACCGCGGACCCCGGATACGCACTGATCATGCGTACCAGACTAGCCCTCAGCGACCACCATGGCAGTGGCTACATCGCCGTCGTGGCTCAGGGACAGGTGCCAGGTCCGCACACCCTTGGCCTCGGCGGCCGCAGCCACCGTTCCCTCGACACGGATCCTCGGAGCACCGGCTGGGTCCAGTTCCACCTGGCAGTGCTGCCAGTTCATTCCGGCCGGAGCGCCCAGGGCCTTGGCCACGGCTTCCTTGGCCGCGAACCGTGCCGCCAGGGAACGCAGGCTCAGCTCCCGTTCGGCTGGAACGAAGAGCCTCGCGCGGAGGCCGGGTGTGCGTTCAAGCTGGCGTCCAAAGCGCGGGACATCCACTACGTCCACGCCAATCCCCACAATCATGCGTTCCCCCTTGGCTGCCCGTTGCCGGGACTGTTATTCGACAGTGACGGACTTTGCGAGGTTCCGCGGCTGGTCGACGTCGTATCCCTTGGCGGTGGCCAGGGCACAGGCGAAGATCTGGAGCGGGACAGTGGTCAGCAGCGGTGCCAGCAGCGTCGGCGTCTCCGGAACGTAGAATACGTGCTCGGCGTAGGCCTTGACGGCGTCGTCGCCCTCTTCGGCGATGACAATCGTCTTCGCCCCGCGGGCACGGATCTCCTGGATATTGGAGACCACCTTGGCGTGCAGCGAATCCCTGCCCCGCGGGGAGGGGACGACGACGAAGACCGGCTGGCCCTCCTCGATGAGCGCGATCGGGCCGTGCTTCAGTTCACCGGCGGCAAAGCCCTCGGCGTGGATGTAGGCCAGTTCCTTGAGTTTCAGGGCGCCTTCCATGGCCACGGGGAATCCGACGTGCCGTCCGAGGAAGAGCACCGAAGATGTTCCGGCCATCAGGTTGCCAAGTTCCTTGATGGAACCCGAGCTGTCCAGGAGCTGCTGGATCTTGGCCGGGACCTTGGCCAGGTCCGCCAGGATGTCCTTGATCTCGCCCTGGAACTTGTTGCCCCGGATCTGTGCCAGGTAGAGGCCCAGCAGGTAGGTCGCGGTGATCTGTGCCAGGAAGGCCTTGGTCGAGGCGACAGCGATTTCCGGACCGGCGTGCGTGTACAGCACAGCGTCCGCTTCCCGCGGAATCGTTGAACCGTTGGTATTGCAGATCGCCAGGACCTTCGCGCCCTGTTCCTTGGCATACCGGACAGCCATGAGGGTGTCCATGGTTTCACCGGACTGCGAGATGGCAACGATCAAGGTGTTTGAATCAACGATCGGATCCCGGTAACGGAACTCATGGCTGAGTTCCACCTCCACGGGAATACGGCACCAGTGCTCAATCGCGTATTTCGCAACCTGGCCCGCGTACGCCGAGGTACCGCAGGCGAGGACCATGATCTTGTTGATGGACTTGAGTTCCTCCGGGCTGACTCGAAGTTCATCGAGCGTCAGGCGGCCGTCAGCATCGGAGCGGCCCAGCAGGGTGTCCGCCACGGCCTGCGGCTGGTCGTTGATCTCCTTTTCCATGAAGGAGTCATACCCGCCCTTTTCGGCTGCAGCAGCGTCCCAGTTGACTTCGAACTCGGTGCCCTCAGCGGGCTGGCCGTGGAAATCGGTAATGGTGACGGCGTCCGGCGTGATGGTCACAATCTGGTCCTGGCCCAGCTCCACGGCACGGCGGGTGAAGTCAATGAACCCGGATACATCGGACCCGAGGAAGTTTTCGCCGTCGCCCAGCCCTACTACCAGCGGGGAGTTCCGGCGGGCCGCGACGACGGTGTCCGGGGAGTCCGCGTGAACGGCCAGCAGCGTGAAGGCGCCCTCGAGCCGCTGGCACGCGAGCTGCATGCTGCGGGCCAGGTCCTGGCCGCCTTCCGAAGCGTAGATGCGGCCCAGCAGGGCAGCGGCAACTTCGGTGTCAGTCTCGGAGCGGAAAACGGCTCCGGCGGCGAGCAGTTCTTCCTTAAGCTCGGCGAAGTTCTCGATGATGCCGTTGTGGATCACGGCGAGGCGGTCATTGTCCGCGAGGTGCGGGTGGGCGTTGCCGTCCGTGGGGCCGCCGTGGGTGGCCCAGCGGGTGTGGCCAATGCCCGTGGTCGCCACCGGCAGCGGCGCTGCTTCGAGCTCTGCCACGAGGTTGGCGAGCTTGCCTGACTTCTTCCGTGACTCAACACCATTCCCGGTCAGCACAGCCACACCGGCGGAGTCGTACCCGCGGTACTCAAGGCGGCGAAGACCTTCCATGACGACGTCAAGGGCGCTGTGCCCCATTGCAGAGGCAGCTTCGGGCCGGCCAGCGTATCCAACGATTCCACACATAGTGCTAAGCGTACCGGCAGGATAAGGCAGGCGACGAAACGCCCGGCGCAAGGGACCTCTGCCGCCCCACTGCACGTTTGGATTGCCCGGCGAGGCAGTGCACAATTCCTAGGGTGACCGAACCAACTCCGCGGGCCTCGTCCGGCAACGGCCAAGAGACCAACTTCACCCCATTCGTTGAGCTGGACCGGCAGACCTGGTCACGCCTGTCCCACGAAATCGAGTCCCCGCTCAACCAGGAAGACATCACCCGTCTGCGCGGCCTGGGCGACCAGTTGAACCTCGATGAGGTCCGCGAGGTTTATCTGCCGCTCTCCCGCCTGCTGAACCTCTATGTCGCGGCTGCCGGCAAGCTGCACAGCGCCACCACGACCTTCCTCGGAGAGAAGACCACGCGGACGCCTTTCGTGATCGGGGTGGCCGGATCGGTCGCCGTCGGAAAATCCACCACCGCCCGCGTGCTGCGCGAAATGCTGCGCCGGTGGCCGGATACCCCCAATGTGGAATTGATTACCACCGACGGATTCCTCTACCCCAACGCCGAACTCAAGCGGCGCGGCCTGATGCAGCGCAAGGGCTTTCCGGAGAGCTACGACCGGCGCCGGCTGCTGCGCTTCGTCAGCGCAGTGAAAAGCGGAGCCGAAGAAGTCCGGGCTCCGCGCTATTCGCACCTGACGTACGACATTGTTCCCGACTCGGAAATCGTGGTTCGGCGTCCCGACGTACTGATCGTCGAGGGCCTGAATGTCCTGGCACCGGCCAGGACCAGGCCGGACGGCCGCTCCGGATTGGCACTGAGCGATTTCTTCGATTTCTCGATCTACGTGGACGCCCGCACCTCCTATATCGAAGAGTGGTATGTCCAGCGCTTCCAGTCACTCCGCAGCGGGGCCTTCGCCAACCCGGCGTCGTACTTCCACCGCTATGCGGACCTCACCGATGCCGAGGCGCGTGAAACTGCGCTGGACATTTGGAAGCGGATCAACGAGCCCAACCTCGTGACCAACGTCCTGCCTACCCGCGGCCGGGCGCAGCTGGTGCTCACGAAGGACGCCGACCATTCGGTCCGGCGGATGCTGCTGAGGAAGACCTGAGCAGCAGCACGTCATCTCCGGCGCCTGCGCACCGGCAGCCGATAGTCTTGGCCGATGCTTAAAGGTTTCAAAGACTTCATCATGAAGGGCAACGTGCTCGACCTTGCCGTTGCCGTCATCATCGGCACGGCGTTCACCGCGGTGGTCAACGCCATGGTTTCCGCAGTGCTGATGCCGTTCATATCCGGTCTGGTCGGCTCGCCGAATTTCGACAGTTTCGCTGTGGTGAATCTGAACGGAAACGCTATCCAGTTCGGGGTTCTGCTCACGGCAGTGGTCAATTTCCTGCTGGTAGCGGCCACGGTCTACTTCGTGATCGTGCTGCCCATGAACAAGATGATTGAACGGCGTAACCGGCGCATGGGAATTGTGCCGGCACAGTCCGTGGACCCGCAGATTGCCCTGCTTACCGAGATCCGGGACGAACTGGTTTCCCAGCGCCCCTCCGCCTAGACGCTGGCACCCTCGGACGGCGTGAGGGAGAGATTCGCTTCAACCGTGGCGGCGAGTTTCTCAGCTACCGCCTGGGCGGTATCCATGTCTTCCGCTTCGACCATCACCCGCACCAGCGGCTCGGTGCCGGACGGACGCAGCAGGACGCGCCCGGTCTCGCCCAGCTTTTCCTGGGCATCGATTACGGCCTGGCGAACTGTCTCGTGCGTGGACGCGGCAGACTTGTCCACGTCCTTGACGTTGATGAGGACCTGGGGCATTTTCGTCATGATGCTGGCCAGCTGCTTCAGGCTGCGTCCGGTCTTGGCGACCTGGGCGGCCAGCTGCAGGCCAGTCAGGACTCCGTCGCCGGTCGTGGCGTACTGCGAAAAGATCACATGCCCGGACTGCTCGCCGCCGAGGCTGTAGCCGCCTTCACGCATGGCTTCGAGCACATACCGGTCCCCCACCCCGGTCTCCCGGATGCTGATGCCTGCTTCGCGCAGCGCCAGCTTGAGGCCGAGGTTGCTCATGACTGTGGCTACAAGGGCGTCGTCCTTGAGTTCTCCCGACGCCTTCATGGCGACGGCCATGATGGCCATGATCTGGTCGCCGTCGACGACGTTGCCTTCCGCGTCCACTGCCAGGCAGCGGTCCGCATCGCCGTCGTGGGCGATGCCGAGGTCGGCCGCATGTTCCAGCACGGCAGCCTGAAGGGGCTGCAGGTGGGTGGAGCCGTAACCGTCGTTGATGTTGATGCCGTCCGGTTCGGCTCCGATGACGATCACTTCCGCACCTGCGTCGGCAAAGACCTGGGGTGAGCAGCCGCTGGCCGCCCCATGGGCACAGTCAAGGACAACCTTCAGCCCGTCCAGGCGGTGTGGCAGCGTCTGCAGCAGGTGCACGATGTAGCGGTCCTCAGCGTCCGCAAAGCGTTTGATGCGGCCGACAGCGGCACCTGTGGGCCGGGGGCTGGGCGCATCCATCTCAGCTTCGATCGCATCTTCCAGCGCGTCGTCGAGTTTCTGCCCGCCGCGGGCCAGGAATTTGATGCCGTTGTCGGGGGCAGCGTTGTGGGAGGCGGAAATCATGACGCCGAAGTCGGCCTCGAGGTCGGCAACGAGGTACGCGGCTGCCGGGGTGGGCAGGACCCCGGCATCGAAGACATCGATGCCTGAGCTGGCCAGGCCTGCTTCAATGGCTGCCGAAATGAAGTCGCCGCTGATGCGTGGATCCCGCGCGACGACAGCGACTGGCCGCTTGCCTGCAGGAACCTGGCGGTGCCCCAGAACCACTGCCGCTGCCTGCGCCAGCCCCAGTGCCACTTCAGCCGTAATCAGGCCGTTGGCCAGCCCGCGTACCCCGTCAGTGCCAAACAGTCGTGTCATGTTCCAGAATCCTTAAAGCATGTAGTAGCCACCCGTGCGGCTGCCCGGAAAAGGGCGCCGTGCTGCGACCCCGGGGCCTATTCTGCCACTTAGCGAAGTCCGCGGGCGAAATACCCGCAGGCTGCCGGCGAGAAAAAGGTGGCTCAAGGGGATTTTCCGCGCCCAAAACCATGTGTTTTGCGTCCCTTCTACGGGGCAAAAAACAGCGAACCCCCGGCCGGGGGGGGGGGGCGGCGGTAGTGCCCCGTGGGGCAGGCGCTCCAGCGCCTGGTTCCAAGCTGGATTAGCGCTTGTGGAGCCAAGCGCCAATACGGCGCGAGGGCCCCGAAGGGCAGGCGCTCCAGCGCCTGCCCGTTGGGTAGCGCTGGATTAGCGCTTGGAGTACTGAGGTGCCTTGCGGGCCTTCTTCAGACCGGCCTTCTTGCGCTCGATGACGCGGGCGTCACGAGTGAGGAAGCCAGCCTTCTTCAGGGCCGGGCGGTTGTTCTCGCGGTCGATCTCGTTCAGCGAGCGAGCCACGCCGAGACGCAGTGCGCCGGCCTGGCCGGATGCGCCGCCGCCGTGGATGCGGGCGATGACGTCGTAGGCGCCGTCGAGGTCGAGGAGCTTGAACGGCTCGTTGACTTCCTGCTGGTGCAGCTTGTTCGGGAAGTAGTCAGCAAGCTCGCGGCCGTTGACGATCCACTTGCCGGTACCGGGAACAACACGCACGCGGGCGATTGCTTCCTTGCGGCGGCCAACTGCGGAACCGGCGACGGTCAGTGCCGGGCGCTCCTTGACTGCTGCCTCGGCAGCGTCAGGGGATTCCGAGGTGTAGCTGGTGAGCTCCTCGGTGTTTTCATTCAGCTCTTCAGTGTTCTGAGCCACGATTCTCCTTGAATTAATTTCTTAGTTGGCGGGCCAGAACTACTGGGCGACCTGGGTGATTTCGAAGGTCTTGGGCTGCTGTGCGGCGTGGGGGTGCTCGGCACCCTTGTAGACCTTGAGCTTGCCCATCTGCTGTGCAGCGAGGGAGTTCTTGGGCAGCATGCCGCGAATGGCCTTCTCAACTGCACGCACCGGGTTCTTTTCCAGCAGTTCGGCATAGTTGACGGAGGACAGGCCGCCCGGGAAACCGGAGTGGCGGTAGGCACGCTTCTGTTCGAGCTTGGCGCCGGTCAGGGCAACCTTCTCAGCGTTGATGATGATGACGAAATCGCCCATGTCCATGTGGGGAGCAAAGGTCGGCTTGTGCTTTCCGCGCAGCAGTGTTGCGGTCTGGCTGGCAAGACGGCCTAGGACAACGTCGGTGGCGTCAATGACGTGCCACTGGCGGTTGATGTCGCCGGGCTTCGGGGTGTACGTACGCACGGTGTTTGCCTTCGTTTCTTCTTCTTAGGTGGCGCGCCGCGTATGGATGCCATACGCCGCGCAGCTTCTCTATGCGTTACCGGATGGTCAGGTGAGGACTGATGTAACCAGTGGTCCTGAGATCTCGGCTATCTCCCCGGGGCCAGGTGGCTCTGCAACTGAGCCGCTCCCGTGGGCATAGACCTATCGAGGTAGGACACGCACAACGACTATAAACAATAGCCTGCTTGCGGGGTCAGGTCAAAAGCCCTCATGCATGCAAGATGTTCACACCTTGCATTCTATTCCCTCCGCGCCCTGGTAGCTTCCGCCCGGGCCAGCAGCTGGGCCGGTTCCGGGTACCGGACTTCTTCCAGAACCAGCGGGTGCGGCGGGGCCAGCTTGGATTTCGAATCCCGGACACGCGCGAACATGCGCTCAGCCAGCCACTGCGGCCTGCGCTCCCCCGCCCCGACAAGCAGTGCCCCGCCAATCAGCGAACGGACCATGTTGTGGCAGAACGCGTCTGCCTGCAGGTGGGCCCGCAGGATGCCGTCCGGTCCTCGGGTAAAGGAAAACTCCTGGAGTTCCCGGACGGTGGTGGCGCCCTGCCGCGGTTTGCAGAACGAAAGGAAGTCCTGGACCCCCAGCACGCCGGCTGCGGCCTCGTTCATGGCTTCCTCACTGACGGGGACCTTGTTCCAGAGGGTCACGCTGCGCAGGAGCGGGTCCCGGTTTTCCTCACGGTCGGCTATCCGGTAGCTGTACCTCCGCCACAGGGCGCTAAAACGCGCATCAAAGCCTTCCGGCGCCAGGGAAACGCCGCGGACCTCGATGGCGCCGGCACGGGCTTCCACGGCCCGCCGGGCCACGTGCTGTTCTTTGAGCGGGACCGTCAGCTCCCGGTTCAGCACCCCGCGCAGCCTGCGCTGCAGCGCTACGGCGGGCTCCTTGTCCCGGGCAATGGCAAGCCACTCGCTTTCGGTGGCATCGAAATGCACTACCTGCCCCCTGGCATGGACCCCTGCATCGGTGCGGCCGGCTACGGTAACGCGGACCGGACGGCGGAAGAGCACGGCAAGGGCAGCTTCCAGGGTGCCCTGCACGGTGAGGAGCCCGGGCTGGACGGCCCAGCCCGCAAAAGGGGCTCCATCGTAGGAAAGGTCCAGGCGGATACGAAGAAGCCCGCCGTCCGGATACGGAACGGCGGGCCTCTCACTAGTCATAACCCCAATATTAAGGGCACAACGGGTATTTCAGAGAATTACTTCTTCTCTTCGGTTTCCTCAGCGGCTTCGTCAGCGGACTCAGCGGATTCGGCCGACTCAGCAGAGTCAGCAGATTCGGCCGAGTCAGCAGATTCGCCGGACTCAGCGGAGTCAGCGGACTCGGCAACCGGAGCCGGAGCAGCGGCAGCAGCAGCGGTGGATGCCTCTGCTACGACGGACTGCTTGGCGGAAAGCGGTTCCAGCACCAGTTCGATGACGGCCATGGGAGCGTTGTCGCCCTTGCGGTTGCCGATCTTGGTGATGCGGGTGTAGCCGCCGTCGCGCTGTGCAACGGCCGGTGCGATCTCGGTGAAGAGCTCGTGAACGAGGCCCTTGTCAGAGATCAGAGCCAGGACGCGGCGGCGGGAAGACAGGTCTCCACGCTTTGCGAAGGTGATCAGGCGCTCGGCGTACGGGCGCAGGCGCTTGGCCTTGGTCACCGTGGTGGTGATCTGCTTGTGCTCGAACAGCTGGGCTGCCAGGTTCGCCAGCATCAGGCGCTGGTGAGCCGGGCTGCCTCCGAGGCGCTTACCCTTGGTGGGTGTAGGCATTACATTTTCTCCTCAAACGGTGCCGCTGAAGTACCTCATGGCACTTACGGCAAGATTTTGCGTGTTTAGAGCTCGTCGTCCGAGAACTCGGACTCGTCCTCTTCGATGGCTGCGGCGCGGGCGGCCAGATCAAACCCGGGAGGGGAATCCTTCAGGGACAGACCCAGTTCGACCAGCTTTGCCTTCACCTCGTCGATGGACTTCGCACCGAAGTTACGAATGTCCATCAGGTCAGCCTCGGAGCGGGCTACGAGTTCACCCACGGTGTGGATGCCTTCGCGCTTGAGGCAGTTGTAGGAGCGCACGGTCAGCTCAAGGTCCTCAATCGGCAGGGCCATGTCGGCTGCCAAAGCGGCATCCGTCGGGCTCGGGCCAATTTCAATGCCTTCTGCTGCGGTGTTCAGTTCACGGGCCAGGCCGAAAAGCTCAACCAGGGTGGTGCCTGCGGACGCGACAGCGTCGCGGGGTGCAATGGCATCCTTGGTTTCGACGTCGACGATCAGGCGGTCGAAGTCGGTGCGCTGCTCGACACGGGTGGCCTCCACGCGGAAGGTTACCTTCAGGACCGGCGAGTAGATGGAGTCAACCGGGATACGGCCGATCTCCTGGTCACCGGACTTGTTCTGGCTTGCGGAAACGTAGCCACGTCCACGCTCGATGGTCAGTTCGAGTTCGAACTTGCCCTTCGAGTTCAGGGTGGCGATGTGCAGATCCGGGTTGTGGAACTCCACGCCGGCCGGCGGAGCGATGTCCGCTGCGGTGACGACGCCGGGACCCTGCTTGCGCAGGTAAGCCACGACGGGCTCGTCATGCTCGGAGGACACCGAGAGGTTCTTGACGTTAAGGATGATCTCAGTGACATCCTCCTTGACGCCCGGAACGGTGGTGAACTCGTGCAGAACTCCGTCGATCCGGATGCTGGTTACGGCAGCACCGGGGATGGAGGACAGCAGCGTACGGCGGAGGGAGTTGCCGAGGGTGTAGCCAAAGCCCGGCTCCAGCGGTTCGATGATGAACCGGGAGCGGTTGTCGGCTACGACTTCTTCAGTGAGGGTGGGGCGCTGTGCAATGAGCACTTGCATTTCCTTTCAGCGAGCGTCCGCTATATGACGCAACACAAATGGTGGAAACGACGACGACGGGGACACCCCCGCGCGCGTCTTGGACGGCTAGCAGCCTCGCACCCGGGCCGGTGCCGCCGGACTGTCTGCGAAACAAACAGTCAGCGGCGGCACCGGCACCGGCAACGAATGCGAATTAGACGCGGCGGCGCTTCGGGGGACGGCAGCCGTTGTGAGCGCTCGGGGTGACATCCTGGATGGTGCCAACTTCAAGGCCGGTGGCCTGGAGCGAACGGATCGCGGTCTCGCGGCCGGATCCCGGACCCTTCACGAAGACGTCGACCTTGCGGACGCCGTGCTCCTGTGCACGCTTGGCAGCGGCTTCAGCAGCCATCTGCGCAGCGAACGGGGTGGACTTACGGGAGCCCTTGAAGCCAACCTCACCGGCGGAAGCCCATGAGATAACAGCACCGGTCGGGTCCGTGATGGACACGATGGTGTTGTTGAAAGTGCTCTTGATATGCGCCTGGCCCAGCGCGATATTCTTCTTATCCTTGCGACGCGGCTTGCGTACCGCTCCACGAGTCTTGGGGGGCATTACTTCTCCTACAAAGAGTTTGGTTTAGGTGACCTGGCTGTGCAGGTCATGGCCTGGACCGCGTTATTTAGCGGCCGGCCTTCTTCTTACCGGCAACGGTGCGCTTCGGGCCCTTGCGGGTACGAGCGTTGGTCTTGGTGCGCTGGCCATGGACAGGCATGCCGCGGCGGTGGCGGATGCCCTGGTAGGAGCCGATTTCAACCTTGCGGCGGATGTCGGCTGCTACCTCGCGGCGGAGGTCACCCTCAACCTTGAAGTTGCCCTCGATGTAGTCACGCAGCTGAACGAGTTCAGCATCGCTGAGGTCCTTGACGCGAGTGTCCGGGCTGATGCCGGTCTCTGCCAGGGTCTGCTCTGCACGGGTCTTGCCCACGCCGTAGATGTAAGTAAGCGCAATGACAACCCGCTTTTCGCGGGGGATGTCTACGCCGGCGAGACGTGCCATATTGGCGGTTCTCCTTTGGTGTTACCGGAGGTCTGAAGCAGTACGTCCCTGTTACCAGGTCCCCGGCCTCCGTACCGGGGGTATGCGTCACGCGTATCAGACGCTGTACTGCCATATTCAATTACTACGCGTGGGCTTAGCGCGCCCCTGGACCCGAGGATCCCTGGACAGTAACCGCTTATTAGCCCTGGCGCTGCTTGTGGCGCGGGTTCTCGCAGATCACCATGACTCGGCCGTTACGGCGAATCACCTTGCACTTATCGCAGATCTGCTTGACGCTCGGCTGGACCTTCATGGTTTTCCTTTGCGTGGTTGCAGGGTTGAGCTCCAGCCTTCCTTTACGGACTGCCGGAGCCTGTGTTGTTACTTGTAGCGGTAGACGATACGGCCCCGGGTGAGGTCGTACGGGCTAAGTTCCACCACAACGCGGTCTCCGGGGAGGATGCGAATGTAGTGTTGACGCATCTTTCCCGAGATGTGTGCGAGCACAATGTGGCCGTTGGCCAGCTCAACGCGGAACATCGCATTGGGCAGGGCTTCGTTGACCGAGCCCTCAATCTCTATGACGCCGTCTTTCTTGGCCATATCCTCCGCTAACGTCTGTGCTGCCCTTGATTGCCCGGGCAGCGGTTTTTGTGTTTGGCGCCCCTCCCCGTTCCTCTTCCGTCCACTGCAGAGGGATGGAATTGGGCACGAATGTAGAGACAACCAACAGATAACTCTACGGCACGGGGCCGGATAAGTTAAATCCCGGTCCGCCGTCACCGCATGCCTGTTGCGCTTCCATAGTGCAGCCCCGGCTTCGGTTCGTAGGGCCGGGAGCCGGGTCTGCTAAGGTCTCGGCATGAATTCCTCACGCACTGCCCCGTTCAGGCCGCGCCGCAGGAACCTTCTTTCCGGCGTGTTTGTCGGGATTGGAATCGCGGCATTCGTCGACGAAGTCGTGTTCCACCAGCTCCTGCAGTGGCATCACTTCTATGACAAGTCGACCACGGCGGCAGGCTTGTTCTCCGATGGCCTGTTCCATGCCTTCGGCTGGTTCGCCGTCGTCGCCGGCCTGTTCCTTTTCGCCGATCTCCGCCGGCACCGCGCGCTGATACCAGCCCGCTGGGCCGGATCCGTACTGCTGGGCACCGGCGGTTTCCAGCTCTACGACGGAACGGTGCAGCACAAGTTGCTGACCCTCCACCAAATCCGGTACGACGTTGCCCTGCTGCCCTACGATCTCACCTGGAACATTGCCGCCGTGCTGATGCTGGCGGCAGGGGCCTTCCTGGTCTTCCGCACCCGGGATGCCGAGCCCCTCCCGCGGTCCTGATGATGCTGCACACGCATTCGTCCGGCGGCGTACCGGTTGAACTGCTTTTCCTGGTCCCGGCCGGTGCCGCCGCAGCAGCTTATTGGGCTGCGGCCTTGGCCCCGCGTGCCGGTACGTGGCCGATGCTCCGGACATTGTCCTTCACCGCGGGCATCGCAGCTGTCCTGGCTACGGTTGCGGGCCCGTTCGCCGAACGCGCCCATGCGGATTTCACCCTGCTCAGCTTTTCCCATGTCCTGGCAGGCATGCTGGGCCCGGCCCTGCTGGTCCTGGGCCGTCCGGTAACACTGGCCCTGCGGATCATGGATCCCGTCCCGTCGCGCCGTCTGGTGCGGCTCCTGCGCAGCCGCCCGGCACGTTTCCTCGCGTTCCCCGTCACTGCCGCCGTCCTGAACACCGGCGGCATGCTGGTCATGTTCCGGACCCCTGTCTTCGACGCCATGCGAACGCAGGCTCCGGTCCACTGGCTGGTCACGTTCCATCTGCTGGCAGCAGGCTACCTCTGGACTGCTGCCCTCATCGGCCGGGACCCGAATCCGCACCGCGCATCCCTGCCGCTGCGGGCGGGCGTCCTGATCCTGACCATCGCAGCCCACAACGTCCTCGCCAAGTCCCTGGCTGCCGCCCCTCCCCCGGGGATATCGGCCGGCGAGGCCGAATCCGGCGCGATGGCGATGTACTACGCCGGCGGGGCGGTCGAGCTTCTTGTGGTGTTTGTCTTCTGTCTCCAGTGGTACCGGAGCCCGGGTACGCGCAAGGCCCGCCCCGCAGAAAGCGGGACGGGCCTCGAAGCACCAGCGGACGTTAGGGAACCGGCACGGGGGTGACCCCCAGTGGTTCGAGCCGGGAGGCGCCGCCGTCGGGTGCGGTCAGCACCCAGATCCCCTTCTCGTGGATCGCCACGGTGTGTTCCCACTGGCAGGAGCGCGCCCCGTCAGTGGTCACCACTGTCCAGTCGTCCTCGAGCGTTGCCGTCTCTATCCCGCCGCGGACCAGCATCGGTTCGATGGCCAGGCACATTCCGGCCTTCAACTTCGGACCGCGGTGGCTGGTCCTGTAGTTCAGCACATCCGGCGCCTGGTGCATCTCCGAGCCAATGCCGTGGCCGACATAGTCTTCGAGGATACCCAGCGGCTTGCCGGGAACGCTGCTGACATAGTCGTCTATGGCAGCACCAATGTCCCCCACGAAGCGGCCCTTCGCGGCGGCGGCAATCCCGTGCCACATGGCGTTCTCGGTGACGTCTGAGAGCCGCTGGTCCTCCGGATCGGGCGTTCCGACAATCACGGTGCGGGCTGAATCCGAATGCCAGCCGTCAACTATCGCACCGCCGTCGATCGAGATGATGTCGCCGTCGTTCAGTACCCGGTTTCCCGGGATGCCGTGGACGACTTCTTCATTCACCGAAGTACAGATGGTGGCCGGGAAACCGTAGTAGCCCAGGAAGTTCGACGTCGCGCCGGCCTCGGCGAGCACCCCGGCAAAGACTTTGTCGATCTCCGCCGTGGTGACGCCTGGGCGGGCGGCAGCAACGGCCTCGTCCAGCGCCTTGATAAGCACCAGGCCTGCTTCGCGCATGGTGCGCATCTGCGCATTTGTCTTGTACTGGATCCGCGGCTGTGCCAACGTCCCGCCTTCTAACTAGCTGGTTTGCTTGAGTGCCTGCATTACGCGTTCGGTGACCTCGTCGATGTCGCCGAGCCCGTCCACGCGTGCAACGATTCCGCGCTTCTCATAGCTTTCGACGACGTCGGCGGTCTGCTGCCTGTACAGCTCAAGGCGGTGCCGGATGACTTCTTCGTTGTCATCGGCGCGGCCTTCGATTTCGGCACGCTTAAGCAGACGCTGGACAAGTTCCTCGTCATCGGCCGTCAGCAGGAGGACTGCATCCAGGCTGTCGCCGCTGGCGGCGAGGATGTTATCCAGTTCCTCTACCTGCGCTGCTGTGCGCGGGTAGCCGTCCAGCAGGAAGCCGTCCTGGACGTCATCTTCCTGGAGACGGGACCGCACCATGTTGTTGGTGACCTCGTCAGGGACAAAGTTGCCGGCGTCGATGTACTTCTTGGCTTCGATACCCAGCGGGGTCAGGTTCTTCACGTTGGAACGGAAGATGTCTCCGGTGGAAATGGCGGTGACACCGAGGCGCTCGGAGATACGTGTTGCCTGAGTTCCCTTGCCCGCACCGGGGGGCCCAATAATGAGCAGTCGTGTCATCGCAATAACCCTTCGTAGTGACGCTGCTGGAGCTGCGCGTCAATTTGTTTGACCGTCTCGAGGCCCACACCAACCATGATGAGGATCGAGGTTCCGCCGAACGGGAAGTTCTGGTTTGCCCCGACCAGCACCAGGGCAATCAGCGGAATAAGGGCAACAAGGCCCAGGTAAAGGGCGCCGGGCAGGGTAATGCGGGAGAGCACGTACTGCAGGTATTCGGCGGTGGGGCGGCCGGCACGGATTCCGGGAATGAACCCGCCGTACTTCTTCATGTTCTCCGAGACTTCCTCCGGGTTGAACGTGATCGACACGTAGAAGTACGTGAAGAAGACGATCATCAGGAAGTACACGGCCATGTAGAGCGGGTGGTCGCCCGATGTCAGGTAGTTGTTGATCCAGACGACCCATTCCGGCGGAGCAGATCCGTCCGAGGGGGTGTTGAACTGTGCCAGCAGCGACGGCAGGTAGAGCATCGACGATGCAAAGATCACGGGGATCACGCCGGCCATGTTGACCTTGATCGGAATGTACGTGTTGGTACCGCCGACGGTGCGGCGGCCGACCATCCGCTTGGCGTACTGCACGGGAACACGGCGCTGGGACTGCTCGACAAAGATAACGAGGGCGACCGTGAGGATACCGATGCCAATCACGCCGAGGAAGATTGTCCAGCCCTGGGCGGAGAGGATCGCACCTAGTGCGCTGGGGAAGCTGGCGACGATGGAGGTGAAGATCAGCAGGGACATGCCGTTGCCGACGCCCTTCTCCGTGACAAGCTCGCCCATCCACATGATCAGGCCGGTACCGGCTGTCAGGGTGATGATCAGCAGCAGGATGGTGATGATGTTGTCGTCCGGGATGATCGGCACCGAGCACATGTTGTTGAACAGTGCTCCGGAGCGGGCCAGGGACACGACGGTCGTGGCGTTCAGCAGGCCAAGGGCGATCGTCAGGTAACGCGTGTACTGCGTCAGCGTTGACTGGCCCTGCTGGCCTTCCTCATAAAGCGCCTGGAAGTGCGGAATCACTACGCGCAGCAGCTGCACAATGATGCTGGCGGTGATGTACGGCATGATGCCGAGGGCGAAGACTGAGACCTGCAGCAGGGCACCGCCGCTGAAGAGGTTCACGAACTCATACAGGCCACCAGAGGTAGCACCAAGAGCCAAGCACTGCTGCACATTGCCGTAGTCAACACCCGGGGCCGGGATAAAAGCACCCATGCGGAAGATAGTGATGATTCCCAGCGTAAACAACAGCTTGCGTCGCAGGTCTGGCGTCCGGAAAGCCCGGCCAATAGCGCTAAGCAAGCGTCCTCCTGAAGAAAGTGTGGAATGAGTCCCGGCGGGACAGTAACAGAAACTGAGTCTATCCGCTCAGGCCGTGTGTTGCGTCACCGGCACAAACGGCTTCTTGCGGTGTTAAAAACACTAAGCCCCCGGCCGGCCGGTATCTCGGCCTGCCGGGAGCTTAGTGAACAGCGGCAGAGTGCACAGGCCGCTGACGGCGCCTGGAAAACCGGGCCCCGTCAGCGAAACCTGTGCGCTGGTCACGGTGCTTAGAGCGCCGTGGTCGATCCGCCCGCTGCAGCGATCTTGTCCGCGGCACTGGCCGAGAAGGCGTTGGCCTTCACATCAACCTTGACGGTGATGTCGCCGGTGCCCAGCACCTTGACGGGCTGGTTCTTGCGAACGGCACCCTTGGCTACGAGGTCCTCAACAGTGACCTCGCCGCCTTCGGGGAACAGTTCGGAGATCTTGTCCAGGTTGACAACCTGGAACTCGACCTTGAACGGGTTCTTGAAGCCGCGCAGCTTCGGCAGGCGCATGTGCAGCGGAAGCTGCCCGCCTGCGAAACCGGCCTTGACCTGGTAACGGGCAGCCGTTCCCTTGGTACCGCGGCCTGCGGTCTTACCCTTGGAACCTTCACCGCGGCCAACACGGGTCTTAGCCGTCTTGGCACCCGGAGCAGGACGCAGGTGGTGGACCTTCAGAGCTTTGTTATCTTCAGCCATGTTACTTCGCCTCCTCAACCTTCACGAGGTGCGGAACCGTGTTGATCATGCCAACGGTCACGGCATCTGCACTGCGGACGACGGTGTCGCCGATGTGCTTCAGGCCGAGTGAACGCAGCGTGTCGCGCTGATTCTGCTTACCACCGATGGTGGACTTAATCTGGGTAATTTCCAGCTGTGCCGAGCTGACGGCAACGCGCTTAGGAGTACTCATCATGCACCAGCCTTCTGCATGTTGCGGATCATCGCTGCGGGAGCAACTTCGTCCAGCGGCAGACCGCGGCGTGCAGCCACTGCCTGCGGCTCTTCGAGGCGCTTCAGCGCGTCAACCGTGGCGTGCACGATGTTGATCGCGTTGGAGGAACCCAGCGACTTGGAGAGCACGTCGTGGATGCCTGCGCACTCGAGGATGGCTCGGACCGGACCGCCGGCGATAACGCCGGTACCCGGGGAAGCCGGACGCAGCAGGACAACGCCTGCGGCTGCCTCGCCCTGCACCAGGTGCGGGACGGTGCCGGCAATGCGGGGAACGCGGAAGAAGGACTTCTTCGCTTCCTCGACTGCCTTGGCGATAGCCGAGGGAACTTCCTTTGCCTTGCCGTAGCCAACGCCGACCATGCCGTTGCCGTCGCCGACAACTACCAGGGCGGTGAAGCTGAAGCGACGACCACCCTTGACCACCTTGGCGACGCGGTTGATGGTAACGACGCGTTCAATGAACTTGTCCTTGTCATCATTGCGTCCGCCGTCGCGTCCGCCGCGTCCGCCGCGGTCACGGCCTCCACGGTCGGAGCGCTGCTCGCCCCGGCGGCCGCCGCGGCGGTCGTCGTTGCCTGCGGCAGCGGTTTCCTTGGTCTCAGTTGCCTCAGCAGATGTAGCTTCAGTCACCTGATTTTCCTTTTCCTTGTTTACCTCGGTCACAGTGCCAGCCCACCTTCGCGTGCGCCGTCTGCGACAGCCGCAATGCGGCCGTGGTAGCGGTTGCCGCCGCGGTCAAAGACCACGGCTTCGACGCCGGCAGCCTTGGCACGTTCGGCAACGAGCTCGCCGACGCGCTTTGACTTGGCAGTCTTGTCGCCCTCCATGGAACGCAGGTCTGCTTCCATGGTGGACGCGGATGCAACGGTTACGCCGCGGCTGTCATCGACAACCTGGACGAACACGTGGCGCGAAGAGCGGTTGACGACAAGGCGCGGACGGGCCGCGGTGCCGGCAATACGCTTGCGGATCCGCAGCTGGCGGCGGCTCCGGGAAGCGGACTTGCTCTTGGAATTGCGCTTCTTATTGATGCTGATGGCCATGATTACTTACCAGCCTTTCCGACCTTGCGGCGGACAATCTCGCCGGCGTAACGAATGCCCTTGCCCTTGTAGGGGTCAGGCTTGCGCAGCTTGCGGATGTTGGCGGAAACCTCGCCGACCTGCTGCTTGTCAATGCCGGAAACGGTGAGCTTGGTCGGGCCCGTAACGGTGAGCGTGATGCCCTCCGGAGCCTTCACGGATACCGGGTGGCTGTAGCCCAGGGCGAACTCGAGGTCCGAGCCCTTGGCCTGCACACGGTAACCGGTGCCAACGATTTCCAGGTCCTTCTTGTAGCCTTCGGTCACACCGGTGATCATGTTGGAGATCAGGGTGCGGGTCAGGCCGTGGAGGGAACGGGATTCGCGCTCGTCATTGGGGCGGGCGACGGTGATGGTGTTCTCGTCCAGGGAAACAGTGATCGGGCTGGGCACAACGTGGCTCAGCTCGCCCTTGGAACCCTTGACCGAAACGGTGTTGCCGTCAATGGCAACGTCGACTCCGGCGGGGACAGAGATGGGCAGACGTCCAATACGTGACATTATTCTTTCCCTTCCCTGCTACCAGACGTAGGCGAGGACTTCCCCACCCACACCCTTCTTGGCGGCCTGGCGGTCGGTCAGCAGACCTGACGACGTCGACAGGATGGCGATGCCCAGCCCGCCCAGTACGCGCGGCAGGTTGGTGGACTTTGCGTAAACACGCAGGCCCGGCTTCGAGATGCGGCGGATGCCGGCGATGGAACGCTCGCGGTTCGGACCGAACTTGAGGTCCAGGGTCAGCGTCTTGCCGACCGTAGCCTCTTCTTCCTTCCAGCCCGAGATGTAACCCTCGGCCTTCAGGATGTCGGCAACGCGTGCCTTGAGCTTGCTGTACGGCATGGACACGGAATCGTGGTAAGCCGAGTTTGCGTTGCGCAGACGCGTAAGCATGTCTGCGACAGGATCTGTCATTGTCATGTGGGCTCTAGCCCTCCCTCGTAACGGTTTCTGCTGCTCGGCGCGGAGCGTGCCCTGCGTTAAGCAACAGACCTTTTACGTAGTAATTAATCTTCGGATTTGAACGGGAAGCCGAGCGCCTTCAGCAGCGCGCGTCCCTCGTCATCGGTCTTTGCGGTGGTAACCACGGTGATGTCCATGCCGCGTACGCGGTCGATCTTGTCCTGATCGATTTCGTGGAACATCGACTGCTCGGTCAGGCCGAACGTGTAGTTGCCGTTGCCGTCGAACTGCTTGCCGCTCAGGCCGCGGAAGTCGCGGATACGCGGAAGCGCCAGGGTGACCAGGCGGTCCACGAATTCCCACATGCGGTCGCCGCGCAGCGTAGCGTGCGCGCCGATCGGCATGCCTTCGCGCAGCTTGAACTGTGCGATCGACTTGCGGGCCTTGGTGATCTGCGGCTTCTGGCCGGTGATCGCGGTCAGGTCGCGTACAGCGCCGTCAATGAGCTTGGAGTCCTTGGCGGCATCTCCAACACCCATGTTCACGACGACCTTGACGAGGCGCGGAACCTGGTTGACGTTTGCGTAGTTGAACTCGTCCTGCAGAGTCTGCTTGATTTCCGCTGCGTAGCGGTTCTTCAGACGGGGGACGATCTTGGTGACAGTCTCAGTCATTAGAGGTCCTTCCCAGATCCCTTGGCGACGCGGATGCGCACGTTGCGGGTCCGGCCGTCCTTCGTGACGGTTTCGGTGCGGTAGCCAACGCGGGTGGGCTTCTTCGTCTCGGGATCCACAACGGCCACGTTGGAAACGTGGATCGGGGCTTCAACAACCTCGATGCCGCCGGTCTTGGAACCACGGGAGGACTGGCCAACCTTGGTGTGCTTGGTGACGCGGTTGATGCCCTCAACGAGGACACGGTTGGTCTCCGGGAAAACCTTCAGAACCTTGCCCTGCTTGCCGCGGTCTCCGCCGCGCTCAGCCTTGGCACCGGTGATGACCTGAACCAGGTCACCCTTCTTGATCTTTGCCATGATCTACAGCACCTCCGGAGCCAGCGAAATGATCTTCATGAACTTCTTGTCGCGAAGTTCGCGGCCAACCGGGCCGAAGATACGGGTACCACGGGGGTCGCCGTCGTTCTTCAAGATCACTGCAGCGTTCTCATCGAACTTGATGTAGGAACCGTCCTGGCGGCGGCGTTCCTTCTTGGTACGGACGATGACGGCCTTGACCACATCGCCCTTCTTGACGTTGCCGCCGGGAATTGCATCCTTGACGGTGGCAACAATGGTGTCGCCAATGCCTGCGTAGCGACGGCCGGATCCACCGAGAACGCGGATGGTCAAGATTTCCTTGGCACCCGTGTTGTCGGCGACCTTCAGTCGCGACTCCTGCTGAATCACTTATTACTCCTGTCGTCGCGCCGGTTCTCAGTACTCTGAGCCTTGCGGAACGGATATGGGTGGACCCCGTAATACTGGTACTCAGCACCGGTCCCTTACGGACCGCTCTGCAGCGCAAGCCACAGCACCATGCTGAACAAGATTATCGGGCTTTTGTCTCATTCGGCGGTGAGGAAGAGCGTCCCGAAAGAGGACATGCTTCCGCACCACACAGACAAGATTTCAAGTTTATCGCGAAAGGGCCCCGGAAGCGAAATCGAATGATAACGCGGCCGGGGCCCTGACGCTTGGACGGCGTCTGCGTGCCGGATTCAGCAGCTGGTGCTGCTGGGATCCGGCACGCTACCGGCCTGTATTTGCCTGTAGCAGCCTGGGGCTACTTGGCCTTTTCGATGACCTCGACCAGGCGCCACCGCTTGGTAGCGGAGAGCGGCCGGGTCTCGGTGATCAGCACGAGGTCGCCGATGCCGGCCTCGTTCTTCTCATCGTGGGCCTTGCGCTTGGACGTGCGGCGAAGAACCTTGCCGTACAGTGCGTGCTTCACGCGGTCTTCGACCTCGACAACGATGGTCTTATCCATCTTGTCCGAGACCACGTAGCCGCGAGCGGTCTTCCGGTACCCGCGGGCATCGGCTCCGTTAGCGTCAGGTGTCACTGCTGCCTCATTCTTGTTTTCGCTCATTTGGCATCATCCTCGACAACCTCGGCCGGAGCTTCGGACTCGGCAGCCTTCTTCTTGGACTTCTTCTTCTCGGGGGCAGCTTCCTCGACGGGAGCTACGACCTCGGGACGAATTCCCAGCTCGCGCTCACGCAGCACCGTGTAGATGCGGGCGATGTCGCGCTTGACAGCGCGGAGGCGACCATGGTTTTCCAGCTGCCCGGTGGCGGACTGGAAACGGAGGTTGAACAGCTCCTCCTTAGCCTTGCGAAGTTCTTCAACGAGACGCTCGTTGTCGAACCCGTCCAGCTGATCAGTTGCAAGTTCCTTTGAACCGATAGCCATTGCTATTCACCACCCTCGCGACGCACAATGCGTGCCTTCAACGGCAGCTTATGGATCGCCAGGCGCAGGGCCTCGCGAGCTACCTCTTCGGAAACACCGGAGAGTTCGAAGAGAACCCGCCCCGGCTTGACGTTTGCAACCCACCACTCCGGCGAACCCTTACCGGAACCCATGCGGGTTTCGGCAGGCTTCTTGGTCAGCGGACGGTCAGGATAGATGTTGATCCAGACCTTGCCGCCGCGCTTGATGTGGCGCGTCATGGCAATACGAGCAGCTTCGATCTGGCGGTTGGTGACGTACGCAGGCGTCAGAGCCTGGATACCCCATTCACCAAAGCTGACTGCAGTGCCACCGGTTGCAGCGCCGGAACGACCCGGGTGGTGCTGCTTACGGTATTTGACTCGACGTGGGATAAGCATTTAAGCCTGTCCTCCTTCTGCTGCGGGGGCAGCTGCCTCAGCGGCCGGAGCCTCTGCAGCAGGCGCGGCGGCCTTGTCGGCACGCTCGGGACGACGACGACGGTCGCCGCCACGGTCCCCACGGTCGGCCGGGCCGCGGCCCGGACGGTCGTTGGAACGTCCACGGGACGGTGCAGCAGCCTGCTGTGCAGCCAGTTCCTTGGAGGTGACGTCGCCCTTGTAGATCCAGACCTTCACACCGATGCGGCCGAAGGTGGTCTTTGCTTCGAAGAAGCCGTAATCGATGTTCGCGCGGAGGGTGTGCAGGGGCACACGGCCTTCGCGGTAGAACTCGGAACGGCTCATTTCAGCGCCGCCCAGACGGCCGGAGCACTGGATACGGATACCCTTTGCACCTGCACGCTGTGCGGACTGGATGGCCTTCTTCATCGCACGGCGGAAAGCCACGCGGGAAGAAAGCTGCTCTGCAACACCCTGGGCAACAAGCTGTGCTTCCATCTCGGGGTTCTTGACCTCGAGGATGTTCAGCTGAACCTGCTTGCCGGTGAGCTTTTCGAGCTCGCCGCGGATGCGGTCTGCTTCGGCGCCGCGGCGGCCGATCACGATGCCCGGACGTGCAGTGTGGATATCCACACGGACACGGTCGCGGGTGCGCTCGATCTCAACCTTGGCGATGCCGGCGCGGTCCATGCCCGTGGACATGAGCTGACGGATCTTGATGTCCTCGCGGACAAAGTCCTTGTAACGCTGGCCCGGCTTGTTGCTGTCAGCAAACCAGTGCGAAACGTGATCAGTGGTGATGCCGAGTCGGAACCCGTGCGGGTTTACCTTCTGTCCCACTTAACGGTCCTCCTCGTTCTTCGGGGTTGCGACAACCACGGTGACGTGGCTGGTGCGCTTGTTGATGCGGTACGCGCGGCCCTGGGCACGCGGCTGGAACCGCTTCATGGTGGGTCCTTCGTCAACGAATGCTTCGCTGATGTAGAGGTCACCTTCGTCGAAGGCCACGCCGTCGCGGTCCGCGAGGACACGTGCGTTGGCCATTGCCGACTGAACTACCTTGAATACCGGCTCCGAAGCTGCCTGGGGGGCAAACTTCAGAATTGCCAATGCCTCATTCGCTTGCTTGCCACGAACAAGGTTGACGACGCGCCGGGCCTTCATAGGCGTTACGCGGATATGACGCGCAATTGCCTTGGCTTCCATTGCTTTCCTTCTCTCGTCTTCTGCCGAAAGAGCAGCGCCTAGCGGCGCTTGCCCTTGCGGTCGTCCTTCACATGGCCGCGGAATGTACGCGTCAGAGCGAATTCGCCGAGCTTGTGCCCGACCATCGACTCGGTGACAAACACCGGAATGTGCTTGCGTCCGTCGTGCACGGCGATCGTGTGCCCGAGCATGTCGGGGATGATCATCGAGCGGCGGGACCACGTCTTGATGACGTTCTTGGTGCCCTTTTCGTTTTCGGCCGCTACCTTAAGGAACAGGTGCTGGTCGACGAAGGGGCCTTTCTTCAGGCTGCGTGGCATGTTTCCAGGCTCCTATCGCTTGTTCTTGCCGGAACGACGGCGACGCACAATAAGCTTGTCGCTCTCTTTATTGGGGCGGCGGGTGCGGCCTTCGCGCTTACCGTTCGGGTTGACCGGGTGGCGTCCACCACTGGTCTTGCCTTCGCCACCACCATGCGGGTGGTCAACCGGGTTCATGGCGACACCGCGGACGGTCGGGCGAACGCCCTTCCAGCGCATACGGCCGGCCTTGCCCCAGTTGATGTTGGACTGCTCGGCGTTGCCGACCTCGCCGACGGTTGCGCGGCAGCGCACGTCAACGTTGCGGATTTCACCGGAGGGCAGACGCAGCTGTGCGAAGCGGCCTTCCTTGGCAACGAGCTGAACAGAAGCACCGGCGGAGCGGGCCATCTTGGCGCCGCCGCCCGGACGCAGTTCAACGGCGTGGATGGTGGTACCCACGGGGATGTTGCGCAGCGGCAGGTTGTTGCCGGGCTTGATGTCAGCCCCGGCGCCGGCCTCTACGAAGTCGCCCTGCTTGAGCTTGTTCGGTGCAATGATGTAACGCTTGGTGCCATCAACGTAGTGCAGCAGCGCGATACGAGCGGTACGGTTCGGATCGTATTCGATCTCGGCAACGCGAGCGTTGACGCCGTCCTTGTCGTGCCGGCGGAAGTCGATCAGGCGGTACTGGCGCTTGTGTCCGCCACCCTTGTGCCTGGTCGTGATCTTGCCGGTGTTGTTACGGCCGCCCTTTTTGGGCAGCGGACGAACCAGAGACTTTTCCGGCGTCGACCGCGTGATTTCGGTGAAGTCGGCTACGCTCGAGCCGCGACGGCCCGGGGTAGTCGGCTTGTATTTACGGATTCCCATTATTTATTCCTCGTTAAAGTGGTCTCCGCCCTAGCTGAGCGGACCGCCGAAGATGTCGATTGTGCCTTCCTTCAGGGTGACAATCGCGCGCTTGGTGCTCTTGCGCTGTCCCCATCCGAACTTGGTCCGCTTGCGCTTACCGGCACGGTTGATGGTGTTGATCGAGTCGACCTTGACGGAGAAAATCTTCTCCACGGCCAGCTTGATCTCGGTCTTGTTCGAGCGGGGGTCGACCAGGAAGGTGTACTTACCTTCGTCGATCAGGCCGTAGCTCTTTTCCGAGACGACGGGTGCAAGCACGACGTCGCGCGGATCCTTAGCGGTGGTCGCGCTCACTTGGCGTCCTCCTTGACAGTGTTCTTGCCAACGAACTCGTCGTAGGCAGCCTTGGTGAAGACCACGTCATCGGCAACAAGCACGTCGTAGGTGTTCAGCTGATCTACATAGATCACGTGAACAGCCGTGAGGTTACGCACGGAAAGTGCAGCAACATCATTGGCGCGCTCGATGACAACGAGCATGTTCTTGCGGTCGGAAAGTGAACGCAGCGCTTCGCGTGCTGCCTTGGTCGACGGCGTTTCGCCGGCTACCAGGGAATCCAGCACATGGATGCGGCCGTTGCGTGCCCGGTCAGAGAGTGCTCCGCGAAGTGCGGCAGCAATCATCTTCTTGGGGGTGCGCTGGCTGTAGTCGCGGGGCGTCGGTCCGTGGACAACGCCGCCACCGGTCATGTGAGGAGCACGGATTGAACCCTGACGGGCGCGGCCGGTGCCCTTCTGCTTGAACGGCTTGCGGCCTGCACCGCTAACCTCTGCGCGGGTCTTCGTCTTGTGCGTGCCCTGGCGGGCAGCGGCAAGCTGTGCCACTACTACCTGGTGCAGCAGCGGTACGTTCGTCTGAACGTCGAAGATCGCTGCGGGGAATTCAACAGTGGTTTTGTTAGCCATGAGACTAAGCTCCCTTCACGGCGGTGCGTACGAGGACGACCTGGCCGCGGGCGCCGGGGACGGCACCCTTGATCAGCAGCAGCGACTTCTCAACATCCACGGCGTGGACGGTGAGGTTCATCGTGGTGTGACGGACGGCGCCCATGCGGCCGGCCATCCGAAGACCCTTGAAGACGCGGCCGGGGGTGGATGCGCCACCAATCGAGCCGGGCTTGCGGTGGTTCTTGTGAGCACCGTGGGAAGCGCCAACACCGTGGAAGCCGTGACGCTTCATAACACCGGCGAAGCCCTTGCCCTTGGAGGTGCCAACGACGTCGACCTTCTGGCCGGCTTCGAACATCTCAACAGAGAGTTCCTGACCGAGCTCGTAGGTGTCGGCGTCAGCGGTGCGCAGCTCAACGACGTGGCGGCGAGGCGTAACGCCTGCCTTTTCGAAGTGGCCTGCCAGCGGCTTGGTGACCTTGCGGGGGTCGATCTGGCCGTAGCCGATCTGAACGGCGGTGTAGCCGTCCTTGTCCGCATTGCGCAGCTGGGTGATGACGTTGGAATCAGCCTGGACCACGGTGACGGGGATGAGCTTGTTGTTCTCGTCCCAGACCTGGGTCATGCCCAGCTTGGTGCCCAGGAGGCCCTTAACCTGGCGGGTAAGTGAAGAAGACATAAGTATCTGCTCCCCCCTACAGCTTGATTTCGATGTTCACGTCTGCAGGCAGGTCGAGACGCATCAGCGAGTCAACGGCCTTAGGCGTGGGGTCAATGATGTCGATCAGACGCTTGTGCGTGCGCATTTCAAAGTGCTCGCGGCTGTCCTTGTACTTGTGCGGCGAACGGATAACGCAGTACACGTTCTTTTCCGTGGGCAGCGGCACGGGGCCTACTACCGTTGCGCCTGCACGCGTGACCGTCTCAACGATCTTCCGTGCTGATACGTCAATGACCTCGTGGTCATACGACTTCAGCCGGATGCGGATTTTTTGTCCCGCCATGGCGTCGTGCCTCTTTCTTCGAGTATTGCTCTCTGTACAGTTTTTGCCCCTGGCGGCCATGTCGGCCCCGGTGCTCCTCCAACAAGCTGAATCCGGAAGCTCCGGGTTCCTCAACCTGCCGAGGCTCCGACCCCCGCGCTCGGGCGTGTCGCAGATTCGAAACTGGCAACACCCGTTCAAGAATGGGGGCGGGTTATATATGGGCTTTTCCCCTGAAGGATTCGACCCTGCGCCAGGCATTATCCTGACCGGGACGCAATCTCATCACGCACACAGAGCCGATTTTCGCGGCCTGCTCAGCGCGTGCGGGCACAAAAGCGCTTGAACAACTTCTCTAGTTTGCCAGATCCAACGGCAGAACGCGAATCAGCGTCTGCCGGCAGGGACTGGCTTCTAGCATATGGACGCGCCCCGTCCCGGAATACCCCGGCGCATGGCGCGTCATTTTCCTTCAGTCTAGCCCAGCGGGGCTGGGCCCCCGAAATCCTGCGGCTAGGGCTTGTCCTGCCGGTTGGCACGGCGAATCCGCTTCGCCCTGTCGATCTCAGACGAAAAATGCCGGCGCCCCCAGCCCACACCTACGACGATGGCTGCTGCAATGACCAGCAAGATCAGAAGTTCCATTCCCTGAGCCTAGCGGAGCCGGCGCCGGGGCGTCAGGCCCTGCTGTCTTCCTTTTCCCGGCTTTCCTCGGGGTCTGCACGCACCCTCGTCAGCCGCCAGACCGCCAGCCCGATCAGCCCGGCTGCGAGCAGTGCCAGCAGCAGGAACGTGTAACCGCGCAGATACCAGAGCACTGCAAGGGCCACTCCGGCTGCACCCCAGACCGTGAACAGCTTCCGGCTGGCCAGCAGGCCGAAGGCCAACAGCGCGGTGTGGGCAAGAAGTGCCCACAGCTGCTGCCCGGAGTCCCCCGAACTGACGGTGCCCAGGCCGCTGCCGGAAACGATGGCCGCTGCGGCGCCCAGCACCACGGTGCCCCGGGTCTCCCGGCGGCGGAGGAACTCCCAGGCCGCAACCCCGGCCAGGACAGCTGCCCAGTACTGCAGGGACCAAAACAGGTCCGCCGGCCCCAGGGCACACCAGATCAGGCGCTGCACGGCGAGCGCAGCCGGAAGGACTGCGGCCTCCGTGGCCGTCTCGCGAAGGCGGCCGGGCACTTCCCGGACCGCCAGAGCCAGGGCCGCCAGCAGGGTCAGCGAACCCGCTGCGGCAGAACTGTTGAGTTCGGCCATGGCAGGAACCGCACCCGCAACCAGCAGCCACGAGGAGGCGCTGCCCATGATCCGCAGCCGCAGTGCAGTCCCGGGAACCTGCTCCGCCAAGGACATGATGAACCGGGCAGCCTGCAGCGCCAAGGCCGCACCCCAGGCCGGCCAGAGTTCCCCGTAGCCCGGCGCAAACGGCGCACGTAGGACAGTCCGTTCGAATTCCCCGGCCCACAGAAGGGCAGAGGCAAAGACGAGCACTGCCGTCCCCGCGCTGAGCCCCGGCGTGTTCCGCGTGAAGGACGCCGTCAGCAGACCCGCGGCCGCCGCCCCCCGGGGGGCGCCCCCCCCCCCCCCCGCGCGCCCCCCCCCCCCCCCACGGCCAGGTCGGCCAGGCCATCCCCGTTGACGTCGCCGATGCCGGCGACGGATGCACCTAAGCGGTCCCGTTCCCGCTCCGGGCCGT